>CAZWIN010000365.1:0-3150 GCA_964633855.1 uncultured Chitinophagales bacterium | reverse complement strand
AAGAATGTCTCTGACGATTCTCCATTGGACTCCTTCGCCACTTGCCAAGCCGATGCCAACGATGCTGCTTGTGGACACATGTGTCGTGGAGAACGGCATCCCCAGGAAAGAACCACATATCACGAGCACGGAAGTAATCGCGTTGGATGCGAATCCCTCGACGGCATTCAACGACGTTATTTTTCTGGACAGTGTTTCAGTCACCTTCCGCCCGCCGATCAGTCCGCCAAGGATAACGCCCAGCCCGACAATGACATACGGGAGTGCGGCAGAACTCCGTGCAATGACGTGCGTACCCACAAGCAACGCGGCCATCTTTGGCGTATCGTTAAGGCCTCTGGCAAAACTCGTAAGTCCACCAGAAAAAAGATGGAGCGTGTCGACAATCTTCATACTGAAGCGGACATCGCCATCAGCGCTACACTTCTTCACCTCTCCATGGCTGACATGAAGAACAGGAAGCACCATAGTCAGAGCACCCGACGTAGCGATAGCGGGCTCTGATTCGTGAACGCAAAGACAGTACGCGTTTGACTTCGTCAGTTTGCGCGATAAAGCAGGAAAGAGAATATAGGAAAGGGAAAACGAGGCAATAGGCGAGACAAGAAGCGGGAGAAGAGCTTTGCTGAGGAGGCTGCTCCAGTTAAGTCCGCCGCCACCGAACTCGGCCAGCCCTGCACCGACTATTCCTCCAATGATTGCATGCGTCGTTGAGACCGGAAGTCCAAGCCGTGATGACACAAACACCCAGAGTGCAGCTCCGCATGCCACCGCAGCAGCAATCCGGGCTGGGTCGACCGGGCCCATCAAAACACCGTTCGAGAAAACCTTCAAGAGCACACCGCCAAGAGCGATCGCTGCCACACTACCGATTGCGGTGGTCAGTACGCCCCATAGGGTTGCCGACCGGATGTTTGTCGTACCGCTTCCGACGAGCGTAGCAATTCCCTTGGAGATATCGTTGGCTCCATTGGAATAAGCGAGAAAGAATATGAGCGAGAACAGAAGAACTTCAACCATCAGTTAGATGACGCTATTGTCTCGGTGTTGAAGAACAAACCCAAACGCGGACATCGGTCGTCCAAACCGTTTATGGGTGATCACTTGATCGCGGAAAGGAGAAAAAAACGGAGATCGACAAGTGCAAACTCAGAGCAGAATGTCGACTTCTTAGTAACAAAGGTAGTCGGACAAATGTTCACATTCATGATACGGAATATTCTTTTCATTCAGAAGCCGTTAGCCATGCCGGCATGCAGCGCACCATTGGGTTGAATAGACAGTCATCTTATTCATTGCATTCCTTGAATTTGTTGCCAGGACGTACTGGCGTATTGATCGTAATTGCCGAAAGTAACTTCATCGGATAAGGGCAACAATGCCCCTCATCCCGGCTTAGTTGCCTTGTCTGAAGGAATGATAAAAAAGGCGGGGGTAAAGGGATGTCAGCCAGCGGACATGATGTAATAAGGGGGTGGCAACGCTTGCGGTATCATATTGACCTATTTTGCCCCTTATTACAGATGCGGGTGCTTACACCCACAGAATAACGGCATGCCGCCCGGCTCTGTCAGTGGCGGATGTGAATTCGCTGCCAGTGTTTACTAATGCGATCCCCGTGGTTGAAATCAAAGGTGGTTGTGCTGCACCCGAGGTAAGTTGCTGAAGAAATAAAAGCCGTTGTCGTTCCTGCCATCATCTTAGCGATACCTGAAGACAGCCACGAGATGGTGGTGCAAGGTTACGTATTAGATAAGCGCTTAACAAACAGGCCCGCCAAGATCGACGGGCTTTTCAACTCCAAAACGGATCAATCGGCTTTCTTGCTGTTTTCTTTCTCCTGAGGAGTTTTGATAACCTTAATTAAGAAACGGAGCATAAAGAAAAGGACGACGCTCCATGTAATAATCATTGTAGTGAGAGCTGATGTGCTCATAAAAGTTTTTCCTTAGAGAATTCCAATTGCTTTTAATGCCAGCACTATGAGGCCAAGGCCAATAATTCCGACGAGGATCATAAACTGTGTTTGAGAGCCTTCGTCTTTTGACGAATCCTGTTTTGTCATCGTAGTTCTCCCGTAACAAATGGCAAACAAATCGACACCCACACATCTCCGATGGTCACAGAAATGTGGATGCCCTTATTGAGGTTAAATGCTTGTAGGAGATATTACGCTAGCGGAGGATCTCGGGGCCAGTATCGAACGTAGATGCATTGAATGGGTACAGTTGCACAGGATTCACTGGGAAGGATATTGAAATCCTGGTAATACCGGAAATGATCAGCTAAGAGAAATGGCTCTGGATGAAAATCATATTTCGTGCAAGAAGGAATGTACTTGCAGCCAGTATAAATTGGGTTCGAATCTGCTGGAACTGGTTTTTCTGCGGTCGCCAATTGCAGACGATGAAAACCAATTCCGTCCCGTCTCCCGGTTATTTGAGTGTTTCCGGCAAGTATGCCGAGAGTGCATATTGAAACAATCAGCCCGGATAGAATATTTGTTGATCGTCCGACCACAATTGAAGTTAGCGAATGTCTACGCGAGCTGCAAGCGAATCCCGGGGCGAGTCCCAAACCCCTTGATATTCTTTGCTGTCCTGGTTAGCTTTCCAGCGTGGTATATCCGCACGTGAATCGGTAAGGTACTTTGTTTTTGGACTACACTTTATCTTTCACTTAACGTCATTCATGCCGCGCACTGAGAACTGAAAGAACCTGTCATTTCAGCGAGTTATCCAGACTGTCTGCCGCGCACCCAGGCTAATCGTGAACTTATAGGTATGCATGTCATAGGCTAATGAAATCGTGCATGAAAGTAATATCAACCAATATCGGCAGTCCCAGAGAAGTGATGTGGCAAGGCGAACAAGTCACGACTGGCATATACAAAGAGCCGGTTAATGCCATTCACATCAGGAAGTTTTTTGTCGACGGAGACAATGTTTCAGACCTGAGCGTCCACGGAGGCGAGTGGAAAGCTGTGTACGGGTATCCTTCCGAACATTATGATTTTTGGCGCAATGAATTTCCACACATGAAAATGCCTTGGGGAATGTTTGGCGAGAACCTTACCACGGAAGGATTGTTCGAGAACGAGCTGATGATAGGATCCGTTTACCGGATTGGGACGGCTTTACTCGAAGTTAC
>CAZWIN010000364.1:0-3167 GCA_964633855.1 uncultured Chitinophagales bacterium | reverse complement strand
TTTCTCGATTTTTTCATCCATATAAATCTCCCCTACAACGCTGCGCGCTTTCATAATGTCATCGGGTGAAATCACGGGCTTGGGGACAGCCGTCGTTCCGCCGACATTCGAACGCATAATCAAACGCTCTTCTTCCATTGACGGGTAACCGATCTTCACCTTCAGCATAAATCGATCGACTTGCGCTTCCGGAAGAGGATACGTTCCCTCCTGTTCAATGGGGTTTTGCGTCGCCAGAACGAGGAACGGCTCCGGCAATTTGAACGTCTGCTCGCCGATAGTCACCTGTCGCTCCTGCATTGCTTCGAGGAGAGCGCTTTGCACTTTTGCAGGAGAACGGTTGATCTCGTCTGCAAGAATAAAATTTGCAAAGATCGGGCCCTTCTTGGTCTGGAAGGAGCCGTCTTTCTGATTGTAGATCATTGTCCCGACGAGGTCTGCGGGCAACAGGTCGGGCGTGAACTGCAATCGCTGGAATTTTGCCTGAATGGACGCTGCGAGGGTTTTTACACTCAGGGTCTTCGCAAGGCCGGGCACACCTTCAAGAAGAATGTGGCCGTTGGCAAGAAGACCGATAAGCAGGCGTTCAACCATGTATTTTTGCCCGACAATCGCCTTGCCGATTTCCATCTGAAGCAGGTCAACAAATGCACTTTCACGCTGAATTTTCTCGTTAATGGCCTTGATATCGAACGACATTACAAACCTCCGGGGTGGGATAACACTCTATTTTTCAACTAGATACGAGCATAAAGATACAAATGTTGCATGGAAAATGCAAAGAGGAAAAAACCGCTTTAGGAATGGTACACCGAAGGATATAAGTACAGCTCTTCAAAAGGAGAAGGCAGCAGGAAGGTGCTATTTGCGCACCAAGTACATTGCAGTAATGTCATCATTTTGTGGCGCTGATCCTGTAAACGCTTTCAGGTCGGCAAGAAGGATCTGAATAAACTCTTCCGCACTGCCGGCCTTGTGGTGTTGAAACAGGTTTTTCAGCGCGCCCTCGGCGTCGTACAATTGCTCCCTGGCATTCATTGCCTCAGTGACTCCATCCGTATAGAGCAACAGTTGTTCGCCGTGGCCGACAACCACGTGGTCGCTCTCGTAAGGGAAATCCATATCCAGCATGCCGAGCGCAAGTCCGCCTTTCGTCAGCTCCAGTACTGTGGCATCGTTTCTCATCAGATAGGTTGCCGTGTGGCCGGCATTCACTATCTCAAGCTCGCCTGTCACCGGGGTGAAGAAGCCCAATGCCGCGGTAATGTAGCGTTCTTCAGTGGATTCGCGATAGATCACGGTGTTCAGCCTTCGCGTCAGCTCGAGAAGAGAAATATCGCTTTCGAGATATGCAAAGAGATACGCATGAAAGCTGCTCACCAACAACGCGGCCGGCACTCCTTTGCCCGAGACGTCGGCCATGACAAGCACATATCTTCCGTCACTCAGCGGAATGCAATCATAATAATCCCCGCCGACGAAGCGGGTGGGAATGTTTGTCCCGGAGAGGTCGTACCCTTCTATGGCGGGCAGCTTCTTGGGAAGTATCCGTTGTTGAATTGACGCGGCAACGGAAATATCCCTGTCCGTTTTCTGTTTTTCAAGTTCCTGGAGGTGAAGGTAATGGTTTTCCAGTACGGCATGCACCTGTCGCGTGAGAGCATCGAGAAGCAACTGATCTGTTTCATCAAAAGGAATGGTCCCTGCGCGGCTCTCTTTGTCCAAAAGCTCAAACGCATACGTCTGCCCGGCGAATTTGAATGACGACCGGATACGATGGCTTTTCGCCTGCGGCCTGCGCAGGGAAGCCCCGACAGGGAAAGAAATTTTCTCTTTCACAACTTTTCCCGTTGATACTTTTACAGAACCCCGCGAGGCGTTGGTCAGCGATGCGGCACGCTCAAGCGCCATTCTGTGGAGCGACGATTCTTCATGCAAACGCGAGAGCTTGATTCCCGTGTCAATCAAGCTGTTGAGCTGCAGCAGACGGTGATTCAAAGAAAAGACAAGCCCCTTTTCCTTCTGGCGATGGAGAAGGGATTGATACGCGTTGGCAAACAATTGCAGCAACATCCGGAAGGCGATGTAATCCGGCTCGGAATACTTTGACCTGTCGAGTTTCCGGCCGAGAAATACCGCCGTATGGGAACCATCAATCAGCGGCTGGCTTGCAATGACGGCAATGGATGCATCTTTTACCGGCTTGAGGGCGAAGGTTTTTTCCACCGGCACATCATTCAGGTGTGCGGAATCCAGCTCCCCCTTCCCGAATAATTTCTGCCAGCCAGAGGAGGAATGATCTTTAAAAAAGATGTGCCCTTCAACTACAGTAAGATTGCCTCGTAAGAGATGAAAGAACTGCCGTGCGAGGTCTTTGGTTGTCGGAGCCTTGGAAAGAAGCTCAAATCCCTCTTGCAGGGACTCAATCTGAATAGCAAGGCGGTCAAGCAGGTCCTGGTGGCTCACCGTTCCCTCTGCCGGCTACTGACCAAATGATTTCAACGCATCATCCACGGTTTTCTCCTTGCCGGCAAAACCAAACAGCCCCATAATGCTCAGCATCTTTTCAACCGCCGGGTCAACGTTTGTAAAGATCAGCTTGCCCCCGGCATCATTTAGCTGGTCAATCACTTCGATGAGAAACGACATGCCAATGGAGTTCACGACTTTCGAGCCGGCGAGATTAATCACAACGTGTTTGATCCCCTTCTCGAAATGCGGCGCGAATTCCTTCACGATTGCCTCTCCTCCGGTGTTGTTGATATATCCGGAAGTGGCAATCACGAGACAGTTTTTTTGTATTGCCGAGGTAAGCGAAAATCCCTGTTCCATCGAGTTCCTTCAATTAAGTTTTTTGGTGAGCGTAATTTTTGTGCCGCGGCTGGTGGACTCCAGCCGGAAATCGTCGGACATGGTTTTCATGAGTTTCAATCCCCATCCACGTTTGTGCGTCCCCCCTCCCAGCTTCGATTTGATGTCGGGTTCCGGCACGGCGGAAGCATCAAAACCCTTTCCATAGTCACGCACAAAAATCACAATCTCCTGCCGGGTCATAGTAAACTCCACACGCACACCCGCATTCTGTTTGCCGGCATGTTCGAGAGCGTTGATAACCGCCTCAGTCACAAGTATCCGTGCCTCGCCTATCTTCTCATCAGGTATGCCCA
>CAZWIN010000363.1:0-3176 GCA_964633855.1 uncultured Chitinophagales bacterium | reverse complement strand
GAAGTCCTCTCGAGAATTTCGGCTCACGGAATTTCTCGCTGTGTGTGATCCGCCAGTCATCCGAAGCAAGAGCTGATTTATTGAATGTTCCTGTCAGCAAACCCGACTGCATGGGGCTGTATGCAACAATTCCGATGTCATGCGCGATACAATAGGGTATGAGTTCCCGCTCGATCTCCCGTTCCAACACATTGTAAATCGGCTGAAGAGATTGTACAGGGGCAATCTTCTGACATCGTTCAAGCAGGTCAATGCCGAAATTGCACACGCCGATGTACCGGACTTTGCCTTCCTCCTGCAGCTGTGCCATGGCACGCCAGGATTCTTCGACAGGCGTATCCCAATCGGGCCAGTGAATCTGGTACAGGTCGATGTAATCGGTGTGCAGGCGCCTGAGGGATTGTTCTGCTTCCCATCGTATGGATTCTGCACCGGCATGAGTACGAAACTTTCCCTTGTCATCCCACAATTGACTGCACTTGGTTGCCACAAAGACATCGCTCCGCCTTCCGTGCAGTGCTTTGCCAACAACTTCCTCGGAGTGTCCGAGGCCATACTGTGCCGCTGTATCAATCCAGTTGATGCCAAGGTCAAGTGCCCTGTGAATGGTTGCCACCGACTCATTGTCATCCACGGCACCCCAGCCGTACTCCCATGCGCCGCCGATTGCCCATGCGCCCAATCCGATTTCTGAGAGTCGAGGTCCGCCTTTCCCGAGCTGACGGGTGTGCATCGTCATTCCGCAGGCTCGATAATTGCCGACATGGAACCCTTGCAGTGCTGGATACGCCAATCGGCACCATAGGACATAATCTGATCGCGTCTCAATTCCGCCTTCTCCTTGTGTGCCGTATCCACGATGACCTTTCCTTTTGTATCGACTTCACAAGCCATGGCATATGCCGTTTCATGATCATGCCCGAAGATCGCCGACAGCATTTCAATAACGTAGTCATACGTGTGGTCATCATCGTTCAAGAGTATTACATGATAACGGGGGACCAACAGGCCAATCGGCTGTTCTTCGTCGAGAACGTCCGGGAGAGGGTTCTTGCTATGATGCTGTTCGCTCATAGTCATTCTGGTGGAAGTGAATGTAGTAATTCCAAATTGGACAAACAATGAATGGGTTGGTGTTGTATAGGAACAGGATTCTCCTGCGGCATTGAGGTTCATAATAACCCTGCCGGGTCAACGTCAATGATCACACGGGTGTTATCCGGGCGGTTGGGCTCAAGCGTCCTGTACGTGGCGCGAACCGCATGTCTCAGATGTGAACCGGAGGGGTCTTCGAGTTTTCTGCTCTTGAGAATAACATGCCAGCGGTACTGGTTATTGATTTTTCCTATGACTGCCGGTGAAGGGCCGAGAATGGAAAAAGCCCCGTTCTTCTTCTTCAGGGCGTTTGCAAACCGCTCTGCTTGCTGTCGCACAACATGTTCGTCAGCCCCCTTTACCTCTACGAGAATAATCCGTGAAACCGGAGGATAATCCAATTCTCTTCTGGCCTCCAATTCATCCTGATAATAATTGTGGTAATCATGATCAATCACATGCTGCAAAACATAATGATGTGGTTGATGTGTTTGGATGAGCACCTCTCCCAGTAGAGTGCTGCGCCCGGCGCGGCCCGCCACCTGCGTCAAAAGCTGAAACGTGCGCTCCGATGCACGGAAGTCGGGCAAGAGCATTTGCGTGTCAGCGGAAATTACACCGACCAAAGTGACATGCGGAAAATCCAACCCCTTTGCGACCATCTGTGTGCCGAGGAGGATATCCGCTTCTTTCTCCCCGAATTTCTTCAACATTCTCTCGTGTGCGCCCTTGCGCGTCGTCGAGTCGAGGTCCATGCGGAGAACCTTTGCCTCCGGGAAAATCTTCGCAAGTTCAAGTTCCACCTTTTGCGTTCCAACCCCCTGAAGCCTGATGCTCGGGCCATTACATTGTGGGCAGACATCGTGCGGGGCCCTGACGTGGCCGCAGTAGTGACAACGCAGGTGCTTTTTGGCCAAGTGATACGTGAGGGTGACGTTGCAATGCTCGCATGATTCTGTATAGCCGCAGTCCATACACTCTACAAAGGGTGCAAACCCCCGCCGGTTCTGAAGGAGGATGATGCCCTCCTTCTTGTTGAGGCGGTCTGCGATCTTTTCCCTCAGTAGTGAGGAAAGAAAAGATTGCTGAAACTCCCTGAGTTTGGCGCGTTGATCGTCCGTCAGTGATTCCTTCAGTGTGGCATAATCGCGTTTTCGTTCGGCTGTCATGTCAACAACAGTAATTGAAGGCATGGGAATCCTGTCAATCCGTTCGGGCATTGTGAGAAGCGCGTACTTGCCCGTGCTTGCATTGTGATAGGATTCCAGTGACGGAGTTGCGGACCCGAGGATGACGGTTGCCTTGCAGTTGCTCCCGCGGACAACGGCAACATCCCTTGCCTGATATCGTGGTGATGCGTCAAACTGTTTGTACGACGCCTCATGCTCTTCATCAACGATGATGAGCCCGATATTGTTCAACGGTGCAAAGATTGCCGACCGCGGGCCAATGACAATCTTGTATACCCCGCGACGTGCAAGCCTCCATACATCATACCGCTCGCCGATGGACATCTGGCTGTGGACAACAGCCACGCTCTCGTTGAAATGGCTTTTGAATCTGCGGACAATTTGCGGCGTAAGGGAAATCTCCGGCACGAGTACTATTGCAGATCTGCCCAATGCAAGGCACTGCCGAATTGCCTCAATGTATACCTGGGTTTTTCCGCTTCCGGTGACGCCGTGAAGCAGGAAATTTGTGTGGTTTCCCGGCTGCAGGCTCGACTCGATTTGCCCGAGCACGCTCTTTTGTTGTTCGTTCAAAACTATTTCCAGGGTCTGCTGTTCGATCCCGTATTCTTCCTGTCGGTTTACTTCACGCCGCTCTGTGAGAAGTAAGCCGGCCTTCGCCAATTCTTTCAGCGTGGATGAAGTCGCTGATGCCTGTCGTATAAGGTCGGTTACGACAACTTCCCCGATTCCCTGTTGCTGAAGGTTCTTCGCCACGGCGAGGAGTTGCCGGATCCTTTTCTTGCGGGGAGAGAGGCCGGCAAGATAAGTTTCGATTTGCGAATCATTCAGTGCACGCAGCAATACCACACGATGTGTTTTTACGGCTTGCTTCGGCGTTGGAAGAATTTC
>CAZWIN010000362.1:0-3201 GCA_964633855.1 uncultured Chitinophagales bacterium | reverse complement strand
CTTGGATCTCATCTTTGCGACAAGTTGTTGGTCAAGGGGCTGCGGGTAACCGCTATTGATAATCTCATCACTGGTGACATACGGAATATTGCCCATTTGATGGGCAACAAGGATTTCCGTTTCATTCATCATGATGTTACAGAGTATATCTTCATTGACGGTTCGGTAAACTATATTTTGCATTTTGCTTCGCCTGCCAGCCCGATAGACTATCTCAAAGTCCCCATCCAGACACTGAAGGTTGGCTCGCTTGGTACCCACAAGGCTCTCGGACTGGCAAAGAACAAGGGAGCACGGTTTCTTCTCGCATCAACTTCCGAAGTGTACGGCGACCCGCTGATCCATCCACAGCCGGAAAGCTACTGGGGCAATGTGAACCCTGTTGGAATTCGCGGTGTCTATGACGAGGCAAAGCGCTTTGGCGAAGCGATGACCATGGCATACCACCGGTATCATCAGGTGGATACGAGGATTGTCCGTATTTTCAATACTTACGGCCCGCGTATGCGTTTGAATGACGGCCGTGCGATACCGGCATTCTTATCTCAAGCGCTGACTGGCGAAGACGTGACCGTGTTCGGCAGCGGCAAGCAAACACGAAGCGTCTGCTATGTTGATGATTTGATTGAAGGCATCTTCAGGTTGTTGATGTCCGAAGTGAAA
This sequence comes from uncultured Chitinophagales bacterium, assembly GCA_964633855.1. Lineage (GTDB taxonomy): Bacteria > Bacteroidota > Ignavibacteria > UBA10030 > UBA6906 > CAZWIN01. The sequence continues at coordinate 2,538 of CAZWIN010000362.1, read as the reverse complement.
GAGCCGACGAATATCGGCAATCCGGATGAGATCACGATGCTCGAGCTTGCGGAAGAGGTCATTAGACTCACGGGCAGCAAGAGCAAGATTGTATTCAAAGATCTGCCGGCAGATGATCCGAAAATACGGCAGCCGGATATTACACGGGCGCGTACACTGTTGCAGTGGCAGCCGAAGGTGAACAGGAGAGAGGGATTGATGAAAACTGTTGAATACTTCAAGGCACAACTGGGCTCGCAGTAGTGTGTGAACGGAGAACACTGATACCCCGGTTGGTTCTCTTCCTTGCCATGCTTTGTTACGCCCTTCGGGCGGATGCCCAAATGGAGGTACCCGCAGTAACACCAGCCGACGCTCCGGAAGACACATCCTCCATTAACACAACACGCCTTGCCATCATCGGAGGAAGTGTTGTCGGCATCATGAGCGCAGTCCACATTTACCAATCCAACGGCTGGTGGAAAGACAACCGCCGTTCCTTTCATTTTCGTGAAGACCTGAAGTATGCCCTGCATGTGGACAAACTCGGGCATTTTTTTGGGGCGAGCTTTGAGACATTTGTAATGAACAAAGCGTTCCGTTGGGCGAATTTCTCCGAGACGGGCGCACTCTGTTACGGAGCCGGAGTGGCAACGCTCCTCCAGACGTACGTGGAGATTGAAGACGGTTTTTCCACCTGGGGATTTGACCGTGTGGATTTTGCAGCGGACGTTGCCGGAGCGTGGTTTCCCGTAGCGCAACACTTCGTACCGCCTCTTCAGAATTTCCAGCTCAAAATGAGCTACGTGCCTTCGAAGAACGTCAACGCTCCCGGCGCCTTTCCGGGACAGAAGCATATTCTGATGGATGATTACGAAGGCCAGACATTCTGGTTCAGCCTGAAGGTGAATAATCTCCTTCCGGAGAAACTGGAACCGTACTGGCCGGATTTCCTCTGCCTTGCCATGGGTTACGGAGCCCGTGATATTCTTTCACCTGATCCTTACCGGGTGTATTTTATCGCCCTGGATTATGACATGACCAAGATTATCCCGCAGGAAACAGGTTTTTTGAGGACACTGAGTGAGACGTTGAACTTCATTCACTTGCCCGCTCCCGCTGTGAGGATTTCACCCGGAACTGTCTGGTATGGACTTTACTTCTGACATGAAACCACGCCTGTTTCAATTTTTTCTTTGCATTGCTCTGTGCATTATCTCTCTGCAAATGCATTGCTTTGCGCAGGCCGAAAATGTGCCTGCCGGTCATCCGGTGTATTTGTTCCTCAAGCGCATGGAGATCAAAGGCAACATTGAGAAGTACCATGATGCTGTATTGCCGCTCTCAAGAAGGGAGATTGCAGGTTTCCTGGAACAACTGGTAGAGAAAAGGGAAGAGCTTGCAGGGTCGGAACGAGGATATTTGGAGGACTTCCTCTCTGAATTTCAGTATGACATCACCGGCTCGGTTGAAGGATTTCACTCAGCTATCGGCCCGGATCCGTTGTCAGTTGAAGCAACTCCTGATAATGAACGTGCACAACACGAAAGATTTCTGTATGCGTTTGCAGATTCGAGTGTATCGCTTTTTGTGAACGGGCTTGCCACACTCGATGTGCGGGGTATTTCAGGCGATGCGCTAGGCTCCGTGAACAGTACGCATATTCAGTTTGGTGCACGCATGCGTGGCACATTGCTTGGCGATATCGGGTATTACCTGCAAGGCACGAATGCACAGTTCTGGGGTTCGCGTAGTTTACTGAGAAGAGATCCGGTGATCAGCCAGAGCTTTGCGCTCGGCACACTGGATGCGAAGAACTTTGATTTCACCGAGGGATACGTGCGCTACGATGGTGGGATTGTCTCGGCACAGGTAGGCAGAGAGCGGTTGGTATGGGGGAATGGCCACGATCAGAAAATGACGCTCTCTGAAAATGTCAGGGTCTATGATTTTGTCAGGGCGGATGCGCAATACAAATCGCTCAAGTACACATTCCTTCATGCATGGCTGCTTGGCACGAAAACATTCCTGCCTCTGGTTTCACCATACGACAGCTCGGTTGTTTCGTACGAGCCCGTTGTTGCGGACAAGTACTTCGCAGCCCACAGGCTGGAGTTCTCCTTTCCGAAATTGATGGATATCGGTGCGCAGGAGATGGTGGTCTATAGCAACCGTGCGCCTGACCTTGCATATCTGAATCCATTCACAGTGATCGAATCAGCGCAGCGTTCACGTGAAGAACGGGATAACGTCATGTGGTCGTTCGATGTACAAACGCATTTTTTACGAGGCATAGAGTTCCAGTTCACTGCATTGTTCGATGATATTCACTTTGCAGAGTTCTTTGAGAACAAGTGGTACAACCGTTATGCGTATCAGGCGGGGATATATGCTGCTGACCCGTTTGGACTTTCCAACACAAATATGTTTGCAGAGTACACACGGATCGAGCCGTTTGTTTTTGCCCATGACCGTTCGCGGGATAACAACTACGGAAGTAATGGCAGTGTGCTTGGCCCACGGATCGGCCCCAATGCCGATGAATGGTTCTTCAGGGCG
>CAZWIN010000361.1:0-3208 GCA_964633855.1 uncultured Chitinophagales bacterium | reverse complement strand
ACTTGAAAGAGAAATCAAACTGAATCAAGGGTATTTCAATCACGGCGAAACGTATTCCCGTGCTTTAGGACAAGTTCGGATTCAGGAAATCAATTATCAGGATGACCCTTGTATTCCCGCTCTGGTTGCATTTTATCAAGACCTTTGTTTTGCGCGTATCAATGGCGTAGAACACGGAACATTTGTTGGTGTCAAACCCAACAATATTCAATTCCCATCCGAAGTTAAACTCGCCCAGAACTTTCCAAATCCATTTAATGGCCAAACAGTATTTGAGTTCTCACTGCCACGCGCACAAGACGTCACGCTAAGCTTGTACGATGTTCTGGGACAGAGGGTTGCTACACTTGTTGATCGTCTTCTTGATGCTGGAGTGCATCGTGCTGAATGGAATGGAACAACGAATCCGTCCGGTGTATACATCTGTCGCTTGCAGACCGGATCTCACGTCAAAACGATAAAGATTATTTTGCTAAGGTGAGGTAAGATGAAGCTGTTGTTCTTTACGATCACTTTGTTTTCCACTTCCATAGCTTTTCAGATACAAGCTCAGGAGATTGTCTTTCCACAAATCAAGGTCGAGGCAGAGTACATCGGTGTGAACAAAACTGTTATCGGTGGGACAAAATCTATCCCGCCACACTATTTCTACAAAGACGATGGACATACGTTTTCAATGACAATGTCTTTGGCGGTTGATAGTGCCTCACAATTCGAGGTTCAGAATTTTGGCATTGTGTGTATCCGGCCTGATAAGTCGGTGCAGAAGATATCTCTTTATGATGACACTGTTGTGAAGACTTCGCCATTCCGATACGAATACCCCTTTTTGATCATTGTGGACGATGGCGGATACATCGAAGTTTTCCTGGCATCAAAAGAAGATATGCGCAGCAATTCTGATGTGGCTTTCTATCAAAAGACGAGCAACAAACAAAGTCTCTTGCTTCGCATCCCTGTGAAGTGAAGTTCACAGTTCGTAACCCACTCCTGAAATAATTTCCCTGCTCGCCGAGTAAAAACCCCGGAATTTTCTTACCATGAGAAATCCATGGTGGAAGTTTTTGAGACCCACCGACTACACAAGAACAATCTGGAACCGAATTGAACCACCATGTACTGATCACAGGCGGGGCAGGATTTCTCGGCATTAACCTTGCCCGCTTTCTTCTTGCAAAGGGATGCAACGTCACATCGCTTGATATCGCTCCGTTTGATTATCCGGATGTGCAAAGCAACGTGCGTATTGTGGATGGCGATATTCGCAACAAGGCAGACGTTGATGAAGCAATGAAGGGCGCGGATATTGTTGTTCATGCCGCAGCGGCGCTTCCTCTTTACAAGCCTGCTGATATTTACTCGACGGATATTGACGGAACAAAGACAGTTCTACAATCCGCCCTTGAGCATAAAGTTCAGCGCGCCATTCATATTTCATCAACCGCCGTGTACGGCATCCCTGAAAAGCATCCTGTGTACGAACACGATCCGCTCGTCGGCGTTGGTCCATACGGGGAAGCAAAAGTGAAAGCAGAAGAAGTGTGTCTTGAGTACAGGGCGAAAGGCATGTGCGTTCCCATTATCAGACCAAAATCCTTTATCGGCCCGGAACGTTTGGGCGTTTTCGCGCTCTTATATGAATGGGCAAATGACGGAAAAAACTTTCCCGTCCTTGGCAAAGGAAACCAGCCATACCAATTTTTGGATGTTGAGGACCTCTGCGACGCGATCTGGCTTTGCATCACCCTTCCTGCAGAACGCGTGAACGACGCCTTCAATGTTGGAGCCGCTGAGTATCGCTCTCCTATCGAAGATTTCCAATCAGTGCTTGACTACGCTGGACACGGCAAGAAGATCATTCCGATTCCCGAAGGTCCGGCGATTTTCATTCTGCGCATGCTGGAGAAAGTAAACCTCTCGCCGCTATACAAATGGATCTATGAACAGGTCGGCAAAGAGTCTTTCGTATCGATTGAGAAAGCCGAAAAGCAACTTGGGTTTCGTCCCAAGTATTCCAACAAAGACGCTCTTCTCAGGAATTACAAGTGGTATCTGGAAAACATTGAGGGCTTGAAGAACCTCTCCGGCGTAACCCATCGCGCTCCGTGGAAACAGGGAGCGTTGAAATTGGCCAAGATATTTTTCTAAATTACAGTCGTTCACAAGGAATGCAATGATTGCCATTACCGGCGCGGCCGGATTTATCGGATCAAACCTTGCTTCACGTCTGGCTGGAGAAGGCGCCGAGCTTGTGCTCGTTGATCACCCGCTTACACCTGACAAACATCTTGGCTGGCCCGGGCTCAAAGGATTCCGGTTTATCCAGCATATGGAGTTTCTGAACGAGATCGAACACAACCGTCTTACACCGGAAGCCGTATTTCATCTCGGTGCGTGCAGCAGCACCACGGAAACTGACTGGAACTATCTCCTGAGAAACAACGTCGAGTACTCTGAACGGATTTGGGATTGGTGTGCTCAGAATGACAAGCCGCTCGTTTACGCTTCAAGCGCGGCAACATACGGCGACGGCTCGCTGGGTTTTGATGACGCGACACATCCCTCCAAGCTGAAGCCACTTAACCTGTACGGCAAAAGCAAAAACGATTTTGATATCTGGGTTCTTCAAAGTATTGCTGAAGGCAAGAAAACTCCGCCCCGCTGGGCTGGCGTGAAGTTCTTCAATGTGTATGGGCCGCGTGAAGCGCATAAAGGAAGCATGGCAAGCGTTGTCTGGAAAGCGTACCAACAGATTCTTCAGAATGGTGAGGTGAAGCTGTTCCGCTCCAACACACCTACGATCAAAGACGGTGAACAGCAACGCGATTTTGTTTTCGTTGAGGATTGCATTGATCACATGTTGTGGCTTTGGAAATCGCCGCACGCGGGAGGATTGTACAATAGCGGCACAGGAAAAGCAAGGACGTTTCTCGATCTCGTGAAAGCCGTGTTCACCGCGCTCGGCAAGGAACCAAACATCAAGTTTATTGATATGCCCCCGGAGATTTCCGGCCAATACCAGAACTTCACCGAAGCAACGATGAAGAAAATCCGGGCCACAGGATTTGCGAAGCCGGCAACCTCACTCGAAAACGGCGTAGCGCAATACATGCGCTCAGTCGGCGCGTAAGACGCACTTTCTGCTTTAACTACGTTAATGGAGAGCAAGACAATGACCAAAGGTCCAATTTCCCACTTCATTACAAAG
>CAZWIN010000360.1:0-3225 GCA_964633855.1 uncultured Chitinophagales bacterium | reverse complement strand
TTCAACAACTCAGTCGGCAACTCCCCGCCGGCAAACACAAAGAGGTATTCGTTCGGAACGTTGTGGATGATCTTTTCACCTTCCTGGAGCAGAACCGCATCGGGTTTGATTTCCACAACGCTTGAGTTGAAGACCGGCTTCACTCTCCCATTGGCCATGAATTCACGTATTCTCTGCTCGTTCTTTTCTTTGAGCCGGACAAAATCCTCGCGCCGGTAACTCAGGGTGACTCTGTTTCCTTTCTGGCTTGCAAGTCCGATTGCTGCTTCCACGGCACTATCGCCGCCTCCGACAACAAGCAGGTGGTTGTCGTTGTAGCTTTCGGCTTCAATAAGTTTGTACATCACTTTCGAGAGGTCTTCCCCCTGCACGCCAAGTTTCTTCGGGCTTCCTCTGCGCCCGATGGCAAGCACAACCGATGAAGAAAAATATGTTTCTCCGCCTGCCCGCACGGTAAAATAATCAGCGGCCTTGTCAATGGCCTCCACCTTGTGATGTGTCATGATATTGAGCGAGAACTTCCTCACGATGTCGGTCCAGATTGAGAGAAGCTCTTCCTTCCTGATCTCGGAAACTTTCAGCCTTCCGTAGAGAGGGAGATCAACAGGAGAAGTCAGCACGAGCTTTTTTCGTGGGTAATGAAGTGCAGTTCCGCCGATTTCATCCTGCTCAAGAACGACATACCTGAGCCCCCGCGCTTTGCATGAAAGCGCTGCCGCAAGGCCGGCGGGCCCCGCACCGACAATAACCACATCGTACACTTTCGACTGGGCTTTCGTTCCTGTGGAGGCGATATGCTCTATCGCCTTGATACCCTGTGTAACGGCATTTTTTATCAGTCCCATGCCGCCAAGCTCACCAACGATATACAATCCGGGAATGTTCGTCTGGTAATTTTCGTCATAAAACGGAATTTCCAATCCCTGACGCGGCGAACCGAAATCAAGGTGAATAGCGCCCACAGGACACACATCGGCGCAGAGCCCGTGCCCGATGCATTTTGTCCCGCTGACAATCGCAGCGCGGCCGTCTATGATTCCCAGAACGCCCTCCGGACAAACGCGCACACAACTCGCACAGCCGATACAGGTGTCAAGGTTGATCTTCGGGTGCAATGTTACCGGCTGGAGCGTGCCGGCTTTTGCATTTTTCTGCCACGTAGCGGACGCAGCCTTGCGGTGCCGTGCTACGCGCATCCAGTACGGTATAGCGATAACAGTAAGCAACGCAAGGAATATCCCCACCGTCCATACACTCTCCATCAGAACCTCACGCTCAATTCTGTAAATATCGAATTGGATTTCACACCAAATCCTTCTTGCCGGTCAAACGTCGCAAAAAACGACAGCATCCTTGTCAGCGGCACAATCAGGTCCGCGCCGATGGTGGTCGTGCGGTTTCTTGCTCCCGAACGTCGCACAGTGTGGCTTGTGCTTTGCATACGGACCGTCAAGTCAAAAAGATCAGCCACATGTTTCTGAAGATGGAATCCGTAACCGCGGGAATTGCTGAACTCTGCTTCATTGAATGAGAGATGAGAGCGCAACGAGACACCACTGCCGGCTATGTTGGAAAACGACAGCGTTGAGTATTCCGAATACTCTTTGCCAAACGCCCGCGTTCCGGCACGTGGAGTAAATGTATTGTACAACCCGACACCACCCGGAAGCGTCAGTTGCATGCTTAGGGATATCCCACCGCGCAACCTTCGTTCAATCAACGAGTCCGCAACGGACTCAACCGCGGCAAATGAATACACCGGACGCGACGCGTCACCTCCAATGCCCGCGGAGAGCCAGGATGTGAAACGATAGTTCACGGAAGCGTATGCCGAGCTGAGCGATGGAGAGAATATGAACTCTCCCCCCTTTTTCCTTCGCATGTCCATTTCAAGATTTGCAAAAGCACTCCACGCCCCTCCGGGGAACATGCTTATGTTTGCACCCGATACTTCCCGATCAAGCCGGGAGTGGAAATAGGTCCTTCCGTATGCCAGAGAAATGATTCCGGTTACCGGCTCAGGCAGGGCTCCAGAGCCGAAGAGCGCCATCTTCCTGTATGCCGTCGAAACTTCACGCTGGGAAAAGTCCGGCTGAAAACCCGCAGTAGCTCCGAGGGTAACAGCGCCTATCCTTCTTGCGAGAGAGAGCCCGTCAATCGAACCAACAGCGGAAACAACAACGGGAAACTGCCTTCCGAGAATGACAGTGTTGTCCCCATCATCATAACTCACGGCCAGGCGATAGATACGCGACTGGTTCACAGACCCTTTGGAGAAACCGGACGAAAACCACCGCATGTTTGCATACATTTCAAATGCAAATGGTGATTCAGGCACTTTGCCCCGAAGGTTCAGCACCACGCCGGGTTGATATGTATTGAAGGAAGAGGTGCTGTAGAGGCTGGTAATGTATTGTGCGCTGATTCGTCCCTTCAAGTCAATCCACGGGGGTGCCGCTTCCTTCATTTGAATAATGTCATTACTACGTGGGGTTTCCGGTTCCAATTGGGAAGCCGAATTGACGGGAACCGGTGGCGACAACTGTTGAATGAATGACACCACCTTGCTTCCGATTCTGATATTCCCGTTCGAGGCCAACACTCTGCATGCTGTTGACTTCGAGCTGATCGCCAGAACCTCAAGCCGGGCAATCGTGTCTTTTCCCTCCACCACATAAATAATGCTCGAATCCCGTATTCCCTGGTCGCGCCCGAGCGAAGTATAAACCGACCCTGCCGCTATGTATGTCACTGCGCCCAAGACAACGTCCTCACCGGCGTGTACATGTGCCGCGGCAAGCAGGAAGAATATGGAGGCGGCAATCTTCACAGTGCATTCCTGTGGCAATTGTAACATGCCGGACTGGAGTACACATATCCGTTCACATCCTGATGCTCATTGTCCGCTTCTGACTGCCTGTGTTCGTGACAGCTTATGCAGGTAAAATCAGTGTAATTCCCAATGCTCGGGTGGCATTGGCTGCAACTTGTCCACTCACCCTGATGACGCCCGGAATAAATCCGGAAGAACTGCGTATCATGGTTGAATGTTGAAGGCTGCCATGCCATAGTCGTATGACACCGCTCGCATTGATGGCTGAGCTGCAGTTGCACATGATTGGGGTTTGTGGGAACTGCATAATCCGTCTGATGACATTGATAACAATCGTTGTACACGAGTTGATAATTGCCATTGATATGGCAGCTCTGGCATGAAAGTGGAAT
>CAZWIN010000359.1:0-3234 GCA_964633855.1 uncultured Chitinophagales bacterium | reverse complement strand
TATCATTGATCTCAAGAAAACCCAGACTCTTCTCGAAGAAGCCTGTAATGCTGCTGCCAACGTGATTGCCGAAGGGAAGCGCATATTGTACGTAGGTACAAAAAAGCAAGCGCGTGATATTCTCAAGGAGGAAGCAATACGCTCAGGACAGTTTTATGTCAGCGAGCGTTGGCTTGGCGGCTGCCTCACGAATTTTACCACCATACGGAAGAGCGTCAAGCGGCTTACAAACATCGAAAAGATGGAAAGTGACGGGACATTCGAGAAGATCACAAAGAAAGAGGGCCTCTTTCTTGTCCGTGAAAAGGACAAGTTGAACGATATCCTTTCGGGGGTTGTTGATATGACCCGGCTTCCGGGAGCGTTGTTTGTTATTGATGTGAAGAAAGAAGCGATTGCAGTAAAAGAAGCCAAGAAACTTGGTATTCCCATCTTTGCCATTGTTGACACCAATTGCGATCCGGATGACGTAGATTATGTCGTTCCAGCCAATGATGATGCCATCAAGTCGATTCAAGTGATTATGAAGGCCTTTACCGATGCTGTTCTGGAAGGAAAGGAAAAGGCGGCAGCCCGTCAAATGGAGATGGCGGTAGAATCGGAAAACAAGGGGAAGGGTTCCCTTGTTGAAGACGAAAAGGCATCATTAAACTGATTATTAGAATTTGAGCAGAGAGGCTAAGTTGGAAGTTATGGAAATTACAAATGAAACCATAAAGAAACTACGCGAGAAAACCGGCGCTGGCATGATGGATTGCAAGCGTGCTCTTGAGGCTACCGCCGGTGACATGGATGCAGCCATTGAGTATTTGCGCAAAAAAGGCGCCGCTGTTGCCCAAAAGCGCGCTGATAGGGCTGCGAAGGAAGGTATCATTGTCACACGCGTCACGCCGGACGGAAAGTTCGGTGTTGTTGTGGAAGTGAATTGCGAGACTGACTTTGTCGGACGAAGCGATGATTTCACAGGTTTCGCAAATACGGTTGCAGAAGTTGTTGAGCGTGAGAAACCTGCGTCTGTCGAAGCTTTGCTCGCAATGCAAGCTCCGGGCGGAAAGAAAATTGCAGACCTGATGAACGATCTTCTCTCCAAAGTGGGAGAGAAAGTTGATATCAGGCGTTTTACAATTTATGAGACAAACGATGGAGCCATAAGTTCCTATACCCATCTTGGCAGCAAGATAGGGGTTCTCGTGGAGCTGTCGGGATCCGGTGACATGTCCATGGGACGTGATGTAGCAATGCAAATTGCTGCAATGAATCCGCAGTTTGTTTCTCGTGAACAGGTTTCGCAAGCGACAATTGACCAGGAACTCGACATCTATCGTACTCAAGCAAAGAATGAAGGCAAGCCTCCCCAGATTGTTGATAAGATTGCTAACGGAAAGCTTGAGAAGTTCTATCAGGAAGTGTGTCTTGTAGAGCAAACCTTCATCAAAGACCCCGGCAAAACCATTCGCGAATATCTCCAGGGATCGAAACCCGGAGTCGGATTGACAGTGAAGCGCTTCCATCGCTATCACTTGGGCGAAGAAAATAAATAATATCGTGTCCCTCCAGGCTGTTTGGAGGGACTTTTTGTTATTTCCATCTGCACGGCGTCCCTTATGCCTAAACCGAAATACAAACGTGTGCTTCTCAAATTGAGCGGCGAAGCGTTGATGGGTGAACAGCAATTCGGTATTGATCCGAAAGTGTTAAAGCAATACTCATCAGAAATCAAATCCGTCCATGACCTTGGTGTGCAACTGGGTATCGTCATCGGTGGCGGAAATATCTACCGCGGTGTCTCAAATTCCTCTGATAACATCGATAAGGTGACCGGTGATCATATGGGGATGCTCGCAACACTTATCAACGCGTTGGCGATGCAAAGTGCGCTTGAGCATGAAGGGATGCTGACCAGGTTGATTTCCGCTATTCGCATGGAAGTGATTGCAGAACCGTTTATACGCCGCCGCGCTATCCGTCACCTGGAGAAGGACCGTATCGTTATTTTTGGAGCAGGGACCGGTAATCCGTATTTTACTACTGATACTGCCGCTGCCTTGCGGGCTGTTGAGATCGAAGCTGATGTAATTATCAAGGGCACCCGTGTTGACGGCGTGTATGATTCTGACCCGGAGAGGAACCCTTCAGCATTCAAATTCCAGGAAATCTCCTACCTTGACGTTCTGAAGAAAGACTTGAAGGTGATGGATATGACAGCGATAACGCTCTGCCGTGAGAACAAGCTTCCCATCCTCGTATTTAACATGAACAAGAAGGGAAACTTGAAGAATCTTGTCCTGGGAGGGGAAATAGGCACGAGAGTCCAGGAAGCGGCATCCACGACGCATTGAATTACCAGCGAGATACCCATGGTTGAAACCATTTTGAAAGAAGCACGCGAGAAAATGCACAAAGCCTCGGAGGTTGTGCGTTTGGAACTTGTCAAGATTCGAACCGGCAAAGCGACCACTGCTCTCCTCGATGGCGTCAAAGTGGATTACTACGGAACCATGGTACCCTTGTCCCAGGTGGGCAACGTCAGCGTTGGAGATATTCATTCATTAACCGTGCAGCCGTGGGAGAAAACGATGTTGGATCCGATTGTGAAAGCAATCCAGGTTGCAAACCTTGGCCTTAATCCCACAAAGGATGCTGATGTTGTCCGTATCCCTATTCCGCCCCTGAATGAAGAGCGCAGGCGCGAGCTGGTGAAACTGACAAAAAAATTCGGTGAGGATGGAAAAATAGCCGTCAGGAACATCCGTCGGGATGCGATTGAGCATTTAAAAAAATCTGAAAAAGCCGAACACCTCTCAGAGGATGAGCGTAAACGTGCCGAGCAGGAAACCCAGAAAATGACAGACAAGTATATCAAGGATATTGACAACCTTCTTTCGATGAAAGAGAAGGAAATTATGGAGGTGTAGTATCCCCCTTTAGTAAAAAAAGTGCTGAGAAATGGCCGATTCACCATGTGAATTGGCCTTTGTATTTGTAACATGAGGGATGATCCTCCGTAGCATAATTAGAGGGAGAAATCTTAAGCCCTCCAGAGGAGGCTCAGTATGGATGCAAATAGTACCAAACGGCTTTACAAATCCAGAACAGACAGGATGATTGACGGTGTCTGCGGTGGTATTGCAGAATACATCGGGCTCGATTCCACCCTGGTGCGTATCGCCTGGGTGCTATTGACTTTGTTGGGTGGATCGGGGATCATTCTCTATATTCTTGCGATGATTATTA
>CAZWIN010000358.1:0-3253 GCA_964633855.1 uncultured Chitinophagales bacterium | reverse complement strand
AATATTGTCTTCTATGATTCACGTTTTGATACGTACCGGGGTTTTCAACCCCCGCATCTGAGATAACACACTTCTTGAGACGGGGAGGGAAGCGCTTCCAATAATCTCCTGCCCTGAATCCATATTCGCTTTGTGATGCAGGCTGGATTTCTGAAGTGATGCGCGACATATTCACGCCATTCTACCTTGCAACTCTCGCATCGTTTCAGTAAATTCGATGCATTAACATCTTCATTCATCATCCCCCTGATGTCATCCTGCCGACGAAAGGCAGGCAACTCCACGCAGTCTCAATCCACTGAATACAGTATAAGGGCGCATTGTATGGCAGCAAGAGTTCCCAGCGGAACAAAATTCATGACCTTGGAACGGCACATCATCGAAGGTGAACGGGATCATCCGACCGCGACGGGCGAGTTCTCCGGGCTCCTGCATGCGCTCTCGCTTGCCGCCAAACTTGTCTGGCGCGAAGTCAGCAAAGCAGGGCTGGTAAATATACTTGGCAAAACAGACCGCATGAACATCAGCGGCGATGAAGTGAAGAAGCTTGATGAATTTGCCGATGAAACGATCTTCAAGGCGATGGATCACGGCGGCCATCTTTGCGTCATGGCATCCGAGGAGAATGAGGATCTGCTCCATATTCCGGATGCGTACCCTAATGGAAAATACGTTTTGCTCTATGATCCGCTTGATGGTTCAGGGAACATTGATGCCAACATCACTGTCGGAACGATCTTTTCTATTTTGAAACGCGTCAGCCCGTCCGGCAAGGGAACGCTTCAGGATGTCCTCCAACCGGGTTACAAGCAGGTCGCCGCCGGTTATGCGCTGTTCAGTTCCAGTATGATGTTTGTGTATTCAACCGGGCACGGTGTCCACGGCTTTACACTTGATCCCACGGTCGGGGAGTTTCTCCTTTCCCATGAGGATATCCGCATTCCACAGCGTGGCTCGATTTACAGTATGAACGAGGGGAACTTCAACAGGTGGGATCCTGCAATTCAAAAATATGTGAAGCATCTGAAGGAGGATGACAAGTCCACAGGCCGTCCGTACTCCGCGCGCTATATCGGGTCCTTGGTGGCTGATTTTCACCGCACATTGCTCTACGGAGGGATCTACGGCTATCCGGGTGACAGTAAGAATCCAAAAGGAAAACTGCGTTTGATGTATGAGAACAATCCGCTCGGGTATTTGTGTGAGCAAGCCGGAGGCCGCGCGTCCGATGGAAAACAAAGAATACTGGACATCCAGCCGGAAACACTACACCAGCGCACACCGCTGTTTATCGGCAGCACTGATGATGTGCAACTGGTAGAGGATTTTATTGCAGGGAAGAGGTAGTAAAAGTCAAAAGTAAAAGGTCAAAAATAAAAAGTTTATAAGAACAAAAGCTGAGTAGCTCTCTCAGCCCTAACGTATGTTGTTCAGTTTTTCCTCCGCACGTTTGACGAGTTCGCTCGTCGGGTAACTGTTGATTACTTTCGCAAATGCTGTTATCGCTCCCACCTTGTTGCCCAATGCCAACTGACAGTTGCCAATCATAAACTGCGCATCGGCCTTTTTCTTGGCATGCACATAATTGAACACTGCCTGGAAGTGGTCAATGGCATCCTTGTAACGCCGCATTCCGTAGTAACACTCACCCGCCCAGTAATGACAATTATCTGCCAGCTCAAGTGTGCCTCCCGAGGCAAGAATTGCCTCAAACTCTGCGGCTGCGTCGCTGAAATTCTTCTGCCGGTACTTGGCAAGTGCCGCCTCGTAAGCAACTGAAGGGTTGAGCCGGGGCGCTTGTTGTTTCATTGCCTCGCCAAGCCGCAGTTCCAGGTCGGAAGTTCGCGAAACAAGGTTCCTGTTATCCCGTGAGAGTGCATCCATTTGTTGCCGGAGGCGCTGGTTCTCGCCGGTGAGGCTGTCAATCTTTTGTTGCAGCTGTGAAGAGGCGGCCGGTTGTTCCCATGTTGTTGTGCGGGTGTTCTCATCAGTACTTCCGCATCCCTGGCATGCAAGGGCAATTCCGAAGGCGGTAAAAAAAGAGGCGGAGTAATTCAGCAAGCTGCTGGTTTTCATGGAAGCATCCTTCCTTGTTGTGCAGGCGGGAAACTGCGGGTAATGTATCAAGCAGGCAGAGGAAAGTCAAGAAAATGGCGTGTTATGCCAAGCTGGCCTTCAAATGTTTTGCAATCCGCCGTGCGATTTCCGTCACCACCAGGTCGGGTACGCCATCCGTATGTTTCGATTGCAGCCGCATATCACAAAGGTCATTCACATAATCCACCACAACGAACTTCCGGGCTTCGGTAATCGCAATTTCCGTCGAAAAGAAATCCATGGAGCAAACCTCCTGGATTTTTTTTGTAATATTGATCAGCGGACGCAGGTTGTGTGAGTTGACCTCGCTTCTTGTAATCATATGATAGATGTGCGTCTGATCGTCCCACCAACAGGGGAGGATGAGGCCGAACACGGAGAACACCCTGAACCATCCTCTGCGTCCTTCAAACGGAGCCGGGATGATTTTCTTTTGCAGGAGGTATTTGTCGTTTTTGTGGTGTTGCCGCGATTCGATAACATCTTTCAGGCTCTCCGCGCCTGTGATCACCCCAATCCCGCCTCCCGTTGTGTTTGCCGGTTTGATAATAAACGGCCGCCCGAGTTGGGCAAGGTCTGTAAGGCTGAGTTCCACTTCCTTCTTTTTGTTGTACGGAGAGATGATGATGGTGTAGGGGACATCAATGCCTTTTGAGAGAAACTCCAGGTGCATGGTTGCTTTGTCAATGGCGTTGTGTACAACATCAGGAGGATTGATGTACAGGGTGTCAATTTTCCGGAGCGACCGCGCTACGGGTACAAAGTTCTCGTCCGATTCCGATGCGCGGTCAAGAAACGCCCCGAAGGCCAGCGTCCCCTTCTGAATTCTCCGCGCAGTTTCATGCGCATTGTGGTGGGAGATGGAATAGAACAATAATTTCTGTGCATGCATCTGCTGCTCCAGAATTCCGACAAAATCACGGTCGAATTCCCAGTCCCATGCAACAGCAAGATCAAAATAGTCTGTCATGCGGAAGTATCTGTATGATAGAGTACGAACGAAACAGAATAGAGAAAACGCCGCGGTATGTCAAGGCGGTGTCAGGAGCGGAACCCCAATAAGATATCGGAGGTTCTCATAATGTATTGCCAACAGAGCAAGGTATCTTGCTTGTTATTCAACGGGTGAAATGATATATTTTTGGCAGAATTTCAA
>CAZWIN010000357.1:0-3269 GCA_964633855.1 uncultured Chitinophagales bacterium | reverse complement strand
ACGATACCATCATAAAACTTTCCGAGCTTTTTGACCTCATCTATCGCACGCTGCTTTACTTCTTCACGTGCCTTGAACCTTCGTGCTGTAAACTGAATATCCATTGTTTTTCTCCTTCACTTGCAGTTGTCGTTAGTCTGCCTTCGGATGGGACTGTGCATAGATTTTTTTCAGACGTTCCATGCTGACATGCGTGTACACCTGTGTTGTCGAAAGACTCTCATGCCCCAACAGCTCCTTCACCGCCCTCAGATCGGCGCCGCGGTCAAGCAAATGCGTGGCAAAGGAATGACGCAATACGTGCGGGCTCTTCTGGCTGATTTCTGAAACTCTGCCGATGTACTTTCCCGTCATGGTGTTCACGCTCCGGGGATTCATTCTTTTGCCGCGGTCTGAGAGGAAAAAGTTATCAACATGGCCGCTCGCATTCTTCTCGAGCAGCTCGTTTCGGCGTTGGAGGTATCGTTGCAATGCTTCTTTCGCCTTCCGGCCAAATGGGACCACACGCTGCTTGGCGCCCTTCCCCGTCACTTTGATGGTGCCGTTCTCAAAATCCACATCCGACAAGCCCAGCCCGATGAGCTCACTCAAACGGATACCGCACCCGTACAGTAATTCCAATATGGCGATATCGCGTACGCCTTGCCCTGATCCTGCATCGGGTTGTTTCATTAATGCTGCAGCAGCCTGCTCATCAAGAAATTGCGGCAGACGCTTTTCCAGCTTCGGCGTGGAAATGTTCAGCGTGGGGTTGGATGGGATGATGTTCCGCTTGTGCAGGAACTTGTAGAAAGATTTCAGACAGGCAAGAGCCCGTGCAACGCTTCGTTTCGAATGGTGCTCGGAGAGCATAAATCCAAGAAACCGCCGGATGATGCGATGGTCAACATTGCCTGGGGCCCATGACCTGCGTGCATCGATAGCATGCAGAAACCGCGCAAAGTGCTGGAGGTCCGTCCGGTACGCTACAATCGTATGCCCTGAATAGTTTCGCTCTTTTTTGAGGTACTGCAGAAAGCCGGAGGCCTCTATAAACGCCGCCGACACAGGATCATTCGAGGGTTTCATCCCACTGCCTCTGATGCCTCTTCCTTTGCAACTTCAGCTTTGCATGACGGACATAACAGAAACTCGCCGCGTGTCTGCGTGAATTTCACCACCATGTATGCATTGCCGCACGTGTCACATGCCTGTGCAACAGGTTTATCCCAGGATGCAAAGTCACAATCCGGATATTGTGAACACCCGTAGAACACCCGCTTCCGTTTGGTCTTTCGTTCGATAACGTAGCCATCTTTGCACTTCGGACATTGCACACCGATAGAGATAGGTTTTGTATTTTTACATGTGGGATAGTTCGAGCATCCCATGAAGGCGCCGAATTTCCCGCCCTTCACTATCATATCGCCGTTGCACAATTCACATTTCATGCCGGTCATATGACGTGTCTGCTCCTGCTCCTCCGGAAGCGGTTTGGTATTTTTGCATGAAGGATAACCACTGCACGCCATAAACCGTCCGTTACGCCCCCACTTGATAATCATCTGTTTGCCACACAGCTCACAGACTTCCTCTGTGGATTCCTGAAGAGATTTTTTGATATCCGCCGTGTGCTTATCAAGCCCTTCCACATCACTGATGAACGGATGATAGAAATCCTCCATCACCTGCTTGTATGATTGCTTACCGGAGGCAATGGTATCGAGTTCCTCTTCCATTTGGGCTGTAAATGACACATTGAAAATATGGGGAAAACTCCTGATCAAAATCCGGTTGATGGTGATACCGAGTTCCGTGGGATAGAGGCGACGCTCTCGTGCTTCCACATACTTTCTTGCCTGAATAGTATCAACGATAAGCGCGTACGTGCTCGGCCGTCCGATCCCGAGTGCCTCCAGTTCCTTCACAAGGCTGCTCTCCGTGTAACGGCCCGGCGGCTTGGTAAAGTGCTGGTTCGGGAACAGATTCGTCAGGCTTGCCTTTGCATCGGAACGCAAATTTGCAGGCAGCTTTGATGCCGGGTCTTCGTCATTCTCCTTTTCCGTTTCCTCCTGCACGTCATCATACACCTGCAGGAATCCGCGGAAATTTGGGATGGTATCGGTTGCCCGGAACAGATAATCGCCACCGCGTACATCCACAGTGGTCTGATCAAAAACTGCGGCGCTCATCTGACACGCAACAAACCTGTTCCAGATGAGTTCATACAACTCGTACATTTCCTTGTCAAGATATTTTTTGACAGTTTTGGGAGAATACTTAATGGAAGTGGGTCGTATGGCTTCGTGTGCGTCCTGCGAGCTCTTCCCCTTCTTGAATGAACGTGCTTCATTCGGGAGATACTCTTTCCCGTAATTGGAATAAATGTACTCACGCACATCTTTCACGGCATCATCGCTGAGGCGTGTTGAGTCGGTGCGCATATAGGTGATGAGGCCGACCAGGCCTTCCTCACCAAGCTCGATACCTTCATACAGTTTCTGCGCAAGCATCATGGTGCGCTTTGCATGAAAACGCAGCCTGCGTGCCGCTTCCTGTTGAAGCGTGCTGGTAATGAATGGCGCAGCCGGATTACGTTTCACCGGCTTCGTTTGAACATCAGCTATGCTGAATTGCTGCTTCTTGATATCACCGACGTAGCCTTCAGCGGTGGTCGCGTCCCCTATCTTCGGGTCTTCGCCGGCAACCTTGAAAAGCTTTGCAAAAAACGGATCATTCCCCTCTGTTTTGAATTCACCGATGATTGACCAGTATTCCTCCGGAATAAAGGAGTTGATCGCTTCCTCGCGCTCACAAATCAACCGCACGGCGACCGACTGTACACGCCCGGCGGAAAGTCCGTAATAGACTGTCTTCCAGAGGAATGGCGATACCTTGTAGCCGACAAGCCTGTCCATTGCACGCCGTGCCTGCTGTGAGTTCACCAAGTCGTCATTCACCCTTGTCGGATGCTGCATCGCTTCAGTGATCCCCCGTTCGGTGATTTCATTGAACATCACGCGATAGACATTGTCATTCTTATCCTCAACCTCTTTCGCAAGATGCCAGGCAATGGCTTCGCCTTCACGGTCAGGGTCGGTTGCAAGATACACGGCTTTTGCGCGTTCAGCATGCGCACGAAGCCGCTCAATCACTTCCTCTTTACCCTTGATCGTCTCGTACTCAGGTGTGAAGTCGGCAGTAACGTCAATACCAAGCTTGCTCTTCGGGAGGTTCTTGATGTGGCCAACCGAAGCTTCAACCGTGAAATCCTTGCCGAGATATTTGTT
>CAZWIN010000356.1:0-3276 GCA_964633855.1 uncultured Chitinophagales bacterium | reverse complement strand
TTGGCTGCTGTGGGAACGGCGTTCCATGCCAGCGCAAGAGCGAGTGATTGATCCGTGGAACTATCAGCAGGGGTAACCAACGTCGTTGCTGCCGGAAGGGCAAGTGTCGTGAACCGACTGACAGGCGACCATGGCCCTATGCCCGCTTCGTTCTGACCCTTCACACGCCAAAAATGCTGTGTATCGATCGCCAATCCGCCGAGCAATTGCGTGGTGTCAACCAATGTCGAATCAAGCAACACTTGTCCGCCTGCGAATGTCGAATCGGTGGAGACCTCAAGCGTGTATGTTGCCGCCACCGGGATTTTGTTCCAGACAAGCGTCAATGAAAGCGCCTGGCTCACCGCGTTATCGACGGGTGACACAAGCGTGGGCGCGGACGGTGGTGCAAGCGTCGTGAACCTCCTGACAGAAGACCATGCCCCGGTGCCGGCAACATTGTTGCCGTTGACACGCCAGAAATGCTGCGTGTCGACCGCAAGCCCGCTGAGCGAACGCGTCGTGTCTACCAGTGTTGAATCAAGAAGAACTTGTCCGCCTGCGAATGTCGAGTCGGTGGAGACCTCAAGGGTGTACCCGGCTGCAACGGGTGTAACGTTCCAGACAAGCGTTAATGAAAGCGGCTGGCTCACAGCACCATCAGAAGGCGATACAAGCGATGGTGCAGACGGAGGTGCAAGGGTCGTGAACCGCCTGAGGGAAGCCCATGCGCCCGTGCCGGCAATGTTGTTGCCGTTAACGCGCCAGAAATACTGGGTGTTGTACAGGAGCGGACCCACAACAGCAGAAGTGTCTGTCAATGTCGAATCATCGACAACAATGCCCGAGACAAAAGTGGAATCACTTGAAAGCTGAAGCCTGTAGCTTGTGGCCCCGGCTGTAGCCCTCCACACCAACATAACAGAATCCGGAAGCCCGTTGACATTATCTGATGGAGAAACGAGCAATGGCGAAACGGGTGGAGCGAGCGTTGTAAATCTCCTCAATGTGGAATACCCGCTCGTGCCTCCCGTACTCTTTGCATTGACACGCCAAAAGTACTTCGTGTTGATGTTCAGCCCCGTGATGGCCTGAGTCGTATCAGTCAGCGTGGAATCATTGACAATCAGACCCGCGACGAAAGTGGAATCTGTTCCTACTTGCAGCCTGTAGCTCGATGCGCCGGAAGAAACTCTCCAGATCAGCGTGAGTGCCTGGGGTTGGCCGGTGGCGTTGTCAAGTGGCGCAGCAAGAAGTGGCACAGCAGGAGGGGTATTTGTAATCGTGAAGTTCGTATTGGAAATATCAAAGAAGATGTTGCCGACGGCCTCGACTTTCATTCTTGCTGTTGTAGTTGCTCCCACGGGTATTGTGACTACTTCAGATCCGTCGTTAGGTGTGCTTGCCGATATAACTGTCGGGAACGTTGTCCCGCCATCTGTGGATAACGATATTTTAACGTTGGCACAACTCACCGGTGCATTGGTAGTGTTATTGACATTCCACGTAATCGTCTGGGTAGAACCACCTCCCCATGATACGGCCGTATTGGGCGATGTTACCTGAAACGGTCCTGATGTATTGGTCACTGTAACGGTCATATCCGTAAACTGAGTTTGACCGACTTTAATGGGAGCCGTTGAACTGTAAGGACTATTATCCCTTACTGTTAGTCTGAAGTTTAGTGTTCTTGAAACTGAACTCAGCGCCTCTATGTTGGTACCCGCATCACCGCCGGGTAACACCGGCGTGACGAGCAAGCCGGCTTGAATTGTTGATAATCTCGGGAAGAATCTGGTGGGCGAAGCTGTAGGACTAAATGATAACCAGTTTGGACCGGTCGCTTTAGTAGGGGACGCGACACTGTTTGCTCCCGATGTTGTTGAATTATCATTTTGCTCCCAGCAATAAGTGAGAGCATCACCCGGATTGGCATCAGTGGCCGAACCGGTGAGTGCAAACGGGGTACTAATGGGAATGGTACGATTACTGACCGCTGCTACAACAGGCGTTGCATTATTCGCAGTAATATTAGTAGTTACCGGACAACTCTTGCCGGCTAAGTTGGCCTGAATCTGTGCAATGGAAGTTTCATGAAATATATCAATGGAATGGGGTGCTACGTCCCGGGAGGTGATACCCGCATAGCCCATAATGGTGATACCGGAACCAACCTCTTTATGTTGCCCCTCACCTTCAGATGATGAATGCGAAAAAGTATGATTGGCACCCAATTGATGGCCCACCTCATGCACCACATAATCTATATCGAAATTATCCCCTTGTGGAATTCCATCTGCAGGTGAAGTAATGCCGCTTCCTTTTTGCCCATCTTCACAAACACAACCGATGCAGCCTGCGTTTCCGCCACCGCCGGAAGCCCCAAACATATGTCCGATATCATAATTGGCTTCCCCGATATTTAAAGTCAAAGTTGATTGCAATTGTCCATTCCAGGCGCCCAACGAAGTATAAGGATCAGTAGCCGGATTATAGTAAATCACCGATGTTGTACTTGCGATAAGGTTAAGATGCAATGCAAGGTCTTTTTCATATACTCCATTGGCCCGTGTCAGCGTTGCGTTAAAAGCAGCCAACACCAACGCCACTTGGGCAGAACTTGTTGCTCCAAAGTAGTTGGAATATTCCCCGTTACAAGACTGTGCCAGTCGCATGGTTTTTAATTGTCCGGTATTACTTTGAGGCCCGTTCGACGGTGGAGGATTTGAATGTATCTCCGTCTCCGTAAAACAGGTCCACGGCAATTCCTCTGGTCCGCGGTAAGACCTGAATACAGCATACACAGTATGGTCTTCAGAATAAGGTTCAATGAACTCATTCTCCCTATCAGTTCTGAACACCATGGTTTGAATTCCCTGTGGCGAGAGACTCAACTTGAGGGTTGCATACTTGTCCGTAATGCCCTTGCCGGAGTACGCACGGATCTCAGGGAATTGTGCTTGAAGGTCGGGTTCAAAATTTGACGCCTCAAATACCTCAAACTGTTCGAGGTCGCCATCAGCATTCGGCAGGGAAATAACCGTTGAATGCTGCAGCGCACCACTACCGACGATGGAAAACAACTGTTGCCTCAAAGGTTCAATGTTCAAATTGAACAGTGTGAACTCCGTTGGAAATGATTGCCTTGCAACAGCCTTATCTGTTGGAATAGTAGCCCGGCTTTCATTGTTTGCAGACCAATGGTTTGACTGGCCTGAAGCTTGAGAAGAGATCGTACCGGCCACAAACAGAGCCAATACAAGGGTGTAAGCTGTTTTCATGTTCATGTTGTTTTGA
>CAZWIN010000355.1:0-3285 GCA_964633855.1 uncultured Chitinophagales bacterium | reverse complement strand
CTTTGATTGTTAGTTAATGTGAAGTCGTACAATAACGTGAGGGAGAAATGAGAGTATTTGGATTCATGCTGGTTGCAGTTACTATGCTGGTGGCGATGCATACAGAGACAAGCACTGCCGGTGATCAAAAGGAAAAATCGAAAAAGGAAGTACAGCTAAAAGTCTATTCAGAACAACAGAAAGGATACGTAACAGTGGATCGGGTGGTGAAGTCAAATGACGAGTGGAAGAAGAAGCTTACGCCGGAGCAATTTCATGTAACAAGAGAGAAAGGGACCGAGCGTGCATTTACGGGTGAGTATTGGAACAACCATGATAAGGGTGTGTACAAGTGCATTTGTTGTGGGAATGACCTGTACAGTTCGGAGACGAAGTTTGAATCGGGCACCGGCTGGCCGAGTTTCTTCAAGCCGGTTGCAGAGGAGAACATCAAACTGGAGAAGGACAACAGTTTTTTTATGAGCCGCACCGAGGTAGTCTGTGCCAGGTGCGATGCGCATCTTGGCCACGTGTTTGATGACGGTCCGGAGCCGACAGGCCAGCGGTATTGTATGAACTCGGCATCGTTGAAGTTTGAGAAAATGAAATGAGCAGTTCGGATTATCCTGTCACTCCAGCGGTACGGTTGCTGCGAGACAAAAAAATACCGTTTGAACCATTTCTTTACAATTACGAAGAGCACGGCGGCACTAAGGTCGCCGCCGCTTCGCTTCAGGTAGATGAGCACGCCGTACTGAAGACCCTCGTCTTCGAATCGGACTTGAAGAAGCCCCTGCTCGTACTTATGCACGGCGACCGCGAGGTTTCAGCAAAGCAACTTGCCCGTATTATTGGTGTAACACAAGTTCTTCCGTGCGATCCTCAATCAGCACAAAGACACACCGGCTATATGGTCGGTGGTATCAGTCCGTTTGGTACACGCAACACTCTTCCGGTATATGTTGAGGAATCCATTCTTTCACTTCCGACGATCTACATCAACGGCGGCAAGCGGGGATTTCTGATGAAGATCACCCCTACGGTTTTGGTTCAACTGCTCAATCCGATCGAAGTGGAAGTAGGAATTGCCCAATAGGCGTTCATGTTTTTGCTTGTGTCACTGCTTTTCTCTACATTCATCCATCATTTCTAAACGACCAACCTCATGAAAATCTACACCAAGACGGGCGATAAAGGCGATACCTCGCTTTTCGGAGGGCAACGCGTTCCAAAGGATGCGCTTCGCATTGAAGCCTACGGCACTATTGACGAGTTGAATTCCGTGCTCGGTATTGTCCGCGCGGATAACGAAAACAGAACTGTTGACGGCATTCTCGCACGGGTACAGAACACACTCTTCCAGCTCGGGGCAGACCTTGCCACCCCGCGTTCATCCAAATCAAAACACATCAAGCGCATTGAGGCAAAAGACGCCCAGCCTCTTGAGAAGAGTATTGACACTATGGAGAGGGAACTCAAACCGTTGAAGAGTTTCATCCTCCCCGGTGGTTCGCCCGTTGCAGCGAGAATCCATTTTGCACGAACAGTCTGCCGCAGGGCTGAGCGGGCTGTTGTCCGCCTCTCCCGCAATGAAGATATCGGTGAAGAAATCACTGTGTTTCTCAACCGCCTTTCCGATCTCTTGTTTGTGCTTGCGCGGTATGCAAACCACTCCGCCGGCGTTACCGAAACAAAATGGAAGCCCTGACGTGACCCGTCGTTTGAGTGTTCTTGCCATCTGCTCTTTGCTCTTTGTTTGCAGCGCTTCCCTTCATGCACAGAAGACCCGCTTCTCTCAGGAGAACGCATACTCTATCCTCAAAGTGTTGGTGAACGACATCGGCCCACGGCCAATGGGCTCTCCGGCTGAACAGCGGGCGTTGGTGTATGCTGTCTCTAAATTTCAGGAATACGGATGTGACTCCGCGTATGTCATGCCGATGAAGGTTGCCAAGAAGGTCAACACCAATAGTGGGGTTGCCATCGGGATAAAGAAAGGTAAATCAGGCCGGATCATTGTCATCGGCGGGCATATTGATTCATCCGGACCGGATGTTCCGGGTGCCAACGACGACGGGTCGGGTTCGGCGTGCGTTATGGAATTGGCGAGGGTCATTGCGCAACAGAAAAACGAACATACAGTTGTATTCTGCTGCTGGGGTGGAGAGGAAGAAGGGCTCCGCGGTTCAACGCACTTTGTTGAGAATTTTGAGGAGGTTGACAGCGTTGATTTGATGATACAATTGGATATGACGAACGGCGGAGCCCCCTTGCTTGTTGATCCGAACGGAGAGACTGCGAGCGCACCCAAATGGCTGGTTGAGGCAGGGTTCGATATTGCGCATGGTGAATTGGGGTATGATGATGTTGTCTACTATTCCCGCGAGGCTTCACTCAATCGTGCAGCTGGTGGCGTTACCGGTTCCGACCATATTCCCTTTATTGACAAAGGTATCCCGGCGATAGATTTTACAAGCGATGTAACACAACCTATCCACGTTCCTGAAGACAATCTTGAGAATTTTAATCCATCCGGGTTGCAACGAAGCGGCGATATTGCCCTGAAGCTCTTTGAACGATTTGACAACGCAATACCTGAAGGGTCTTCGGATCATTACTTGTTGCTTCAGGCGGGCGCAAACCTCTTTTTCTTCCCTCACTGGTTTTTGTGGACAGGAATTATCCTCGCAATCATATTTGCCGTGGCGGCGTTTATTCTTCTTCTGCGTAACAGGCGCATGCTGGAACCGGAACAACTTGCCCGCTGGTCGGGATTCAAGCTTCTTCTTTTCTGGTTGATAATTCAGGCCTTCATCTGGTTTTCAGAAACTGCGATTGGCTTTCTTGGTGGTTACCGCTTCCCGTGGGTAAACAACTTTTTCGGTTTCGAGGTGTTGGGCATGCTATTCGGCCTGATGGGGGTTTGGCTTGTGCTTCGTCTTTCATCCCGATACCGGCTGACCCATGCGTTGTTCCCGTATGCTGCCGTGAGCCTTATAACTCTTATGGTATTTACATTGTTGGCGTCAATGGCGAGCCCCGAACTTGGTATCTATGTCGCTGTGGCGTTGTTTATGGTCGCTGCATCGTTTCTTGTTGGAAGCCCGGTCCTCAGATTTCTCTTTCTCCTTATCGGATGTCTAACCATCTACGGACTCATCTTCTTTGAATCTGTCGGG
Source organism: uncultured Chitinophagales bacterium (assembly GCA_964633855.1). Lineage (GTDB taxonomy): Bacteria > Bacteroidota > Ignavibacteria > UBA10030 > UBA6906 > CAZWIN01. Next base: position 127 of record CAZWIN010000355.1, on the reverse strand, counting down.
CTGATTCAGCGGATGCTGACCTTGAATCAGGTTTCCACGCTATGGGGCTCTGTCCTGATGGATCTTGTATTTGTCAGTGTTGTTTCGATTATTTTCCTGCCGTTCCCGTACGCTATTGTCTTCCAGC
>CAZWIN010000354.1:0-3291 GCA_964633855.1 uncultured Chitinophagales bacterium | reverse complement strand
GTCATGAAGTTTGGCGGCACGTCCGTTCAGGATGCCTCCGCGCTGAGAAGGGTGGGGGAAATAGTCGGGAACGGGTTACCGGAACAGCTTACTATTGTTGCTTCTGCGTGTGCGGGTGTGACCAATATCTTGTTGGGAATTGCCCGTGGAGCCAGGGATGGAAGCGGAACACGTCCGCTGGAAGGAGTTGAACAATTGCGTCAACGGCATCGCAAGATAGCGCACGAATTGTTCAGCGGAGAGGTGCTGTACACCGTGCAATCCCAGGTGGATTCTCTTCTGGATGAGCTTCGGGATCTTGTGCGCAGTATTGTCATTCTTGGTGAACTCACGAATCGCTCCCTGGACACTTTTGCATCGTTCGGCGAGAGATTGTCCACACTTCTCCTTGTTCATCATCTCCGGCAGGTCGGAATAAAAACAGTGTTGCTTGATGCCAGGGAATTCGTAATCACCAATGATGAATTTACCCGGGCATCTCCGTTGTTTGATGAAATTGAAAAACGAACACATTCCATTCTTCTGCCGCAATTACTGAACGGAAATGTCGTAGTAACACAAGGTTTCCTTGGAGCAACAGTCACCGGCATAACAACAACAATTGGCCGTGGCGGATCGGATTATTCCGCAGCGATACTTGGCGCAGCATTGAACGCGGAAGAGATTCAAATCTGGACTGATGTTGACGGCGTGATGACGTGCGACCCATCCGTCATTCAGGAAGCGCGCCTGATCGAAGAGATGACGTTTCGTGAAGCAGCGGAGCTGGCGTACTTCGGGGCGAAAGTGCTCCATCCGTCAACTATACTTCCTGCAGTCAAAAAAAATATTCCTGTCCGCGTGCTCAATGCCGGAAAGCCGGGTGGCGGCGGGACAGTGATTGTCAGGGAGTCGCGGTTGCAGGATGCCTCGCCTGCAAAAGCGATTGCATTCAAACGGGGAAGTACCCTGCTGAACATAGATTCAACCCGCATGTTGATGACCCATGGCTTCCTTGCACGGGTATTCGATATCTTCGCACGGTATAAAAAAAGTGTTGACGTGATTGCCACATCCGAGGTAAGTATTTCGCTTACCATTGATAGCGATAAGGATCTGGATGTGCTTACCCAGGCTCTGAAGGAAGTGGCGGAGGTTCAGGTAACTCCCCGTAAGGCCATTTTCTGTGTTATCGGTGAAAACCTGAAAACATCAAAGGGAACCCTCGGCAGAATTTTCTCGCTGCTTGACCGGGGCGATGTGCGGGTAAGCATGGTGTCATTGGGGGCATCGGAAATCAACATCACCTTTGTGGTGGATGAGAGAGATGTGGAAGCTACAGCCAGGCTGCTTCATGGTGAGTTTTTCGGAGGGACGATTGCATGAGGGCTCTCTTCGATCGGTATCCCCTGGGATTTCAGACAGCTATTTTTTACTTTCTTCAGTAAAGTCAGCAAGTTCATCTTTTCTTTCTCTCCGTAAAACCTTATATTTCAATCATATCTGGAAGCTGCTTTCCAAAGAAGCTTTGATCAAACCTTTGAGTGAGGGTTCTGAAGTTGATCCTGCGAATTTTGCTCACCCTGATATTGGTTGCCGGCTCTGCTGTCTGCCAGCCGCGGGAACATCTTTCCATCGAACGGATTTTTCAAACCCCGCATCTTGATGGTGTTCGTGTAAGCAACATTCAATGGTCGCCCGACGGAAGAAAGCTTGCCTATCTTCGTGCTGATGCGGTCAGTGATAACAAGGATCTTTGGCTGTTTGATGTGGCTTCCAGGAAGGCGGGTTCCTTGATCCAGGCAAAGGATGTTGTGCGGGGTGCACAGAAATTCTCAAAAGAAGAAGAGATGGTGCGTGAACGGATGCGCCAGACAGATATTGGGATCACCGGTTACTTCTGGTCCCCGGATGGCGCCTCGCTGTTCATACCTCTGAGTGGCGATGTGTATCGCTTTGATAGTGAGAGCCGCGCGATAATAAACATCACCCGATCCCCGGAGTCGGAATTTGACGCGAAGGTCTCGCCTTCAGCAACACATCTTGCCTATGTTCGCGATGGTGAATTATACAGCCGGAATCTCCGGACGGATAATGAAATCAAACTTACCTCTGGTTCAACTGACAAAATAAAAAACGGAATAAGCGAGTACGTTGCCCAGGAGGAAATGGACCGCAGCACGGGGTACTGGTGGTCACCGGACGGAAAATTCATAGCGTATCTTCAGATTGATAATACTCCGGTACAGGTCTTTCGTTTTCCAAGGTTTCTCACTCCCTACACGGACGTGGAACAACAGGAATACCCGAAAGCCGGAGAAGCAAACACGATTGTGCATGTTGGTATTGTCGGTGTTGATGGCGGAGCAACCCAATGGCTCGATGTGGGTTCCGATACAAGCAGCTATATCGCGCGCGTTGATTGGCTCCCGGATTCAAGACGCATTGCCATTCAACGCCAGTCACGCAATCAGGATACCCTTGATCTGTTGTTTTGTGATATTGAAACAGGTGCAAGCAAGCTCATTGTGCGTGAGGTTGACCAGCGATGGGTAAGCCTTCATGATAATTTATCATTCATTGATGGCGGCGAAAAATTCATTTGGTCATCCGAACGGGATGGGTTCCAACATCTCTATCTGTATGCTGAAACCGGAAAGCTCGTTCGCCAGATAACAAAAGGCGAGTGGCAGGTGGAAAAATTACTGTCCGTTGACGAAAAGAATTCGACACTCTATTTTACTGCAACGGAAAAGTCCCCCCTTGAGCGGCAAGTGTATCGTATCAATCTGAATGGCTCGGGCCTGAAACAGATTTCCAGCGGTGCAGGCTGGCATGAAGCGGTCTTTTCCCGAGATGCGGAGCACTTTTCAGACACATACAGCACAAGCACACGTCCCCCGTCTGTATCGCTTGTTTCCGCAACCGGGAAGGCAGTCGCGGTAGTCGAAGCCAATGCATCAACCGAGCTTGGGAAGTACCGGTTGCCGGCACATGAGTTTTTCACCATAAAAAATTCCGGCGGCGTAAGCCTCAATGCGCTTCTGATCAAACCGCCTGCCCTGGAGACCGGAAAGAAATATCCGGTGATTCTGTATGTCTATGGTGGCCCGACTGTACAGATTGTGGCAGATCAGTGGGGTGCAGGAGGAGGAATGGCGCGGGCACTCTGGCATAGAACAATGGCTGATGCCGGATACATTGTATGTATGGTTGACGGGCGTGGAACTGCCGGACGCGGGCGCGGGTTTCAGAATGTCATCCACAAGCAACTCGGTTCGGCCGAGCTTGCTGATCAGCTTGATGGAGTGA
>CAZWIN010000353.1:0-3302 GCA_964633855.1 uncultured Chitinophagales bacterium | reverse complement strand
GGCAATCGTTTTCAGGTCGTCAATCGCCGAGGTGAACTGGCTCTTCGGTTTAATGCCCGTATCGCCCGGCTGGAACGCGAGCGGGATGAACGTGAGGAACCCGCCGGTCTCATCCTGCGCCTCACGCAGTTTGATCATGTGCATCAGCCGCTCTTCAAGGGTTTCGATATGCCCGTAGAGCAGCGTGCTGTTGGTCGGGATGCCAAGCCGGTGTGCAGCCTTGTGTACCTCAAACCAACCCTTCGCTCCAATCTTCTGCGGAAAGAGGAGCTTCCGTACACGCTCGGAGAAAACTTCCGCACCGCCTCCCGGCATTGTTCTCAATCCGACTGACTGCAATTGCCTCAGCACTTCCTCAATCGACATTCTGAATTTCTTATGGAAGAAGTCGATCTCAACCGCTGTGAATGCCTTTACATCTGTATTCGGGAACTTCTCATGTATCGAGCGGACGATATCCAGGTACCGTTCCCACGGCCAATCCGCAGGCATGCCGCCGGTGATGTGGACCTCGTGAACATCCGGCGTGAGCTTATCCAGAATTTCCTGCGTAGTCATCTCATACGCATCCGGACGCCCCTTCTTCGTGGCAAAGTCACAGAACTTGCACGTGAGAACACAGATGTTCGTGTGTTCGATCTTCTGGTTCAGCACAAAATAGACCGCATCGCCGCTCTTCTGCTGCTGAACGTAGTGCGCCATCTTCCCAAGCGAGAGGAAATCAGGCGTGCGGTACATCGTTAACCCGTCGTTGAGCGTCAGCCGCTCACCGTTTTGAATTTTTGACCAAATGGGTGCGAGTGATGTGTCTCTAAAGTGTATTTCTGAGTTCATTGTTTCTTGAGGCCGTTAAGGAAGAAGCGATTCGATATAAATATAGCCATCTTGGGTACTTGTATCAACCCACCCCACTTTGCCAGGTTGAACGTATGCCGTTAGTTTTGCCGGGTTGGGCATCGCTCAATTTACGTCAACGACCAGTACCGGATTGTGTTCCGGTATCATGTTGGCAACGCCAAGGATGTCCTCATCACAGGCTATCACTAAAGAACGAACAAAATGATCCCAAGAACATCGCTTTCCCTACATCCCGGCGAAGTACTCGTCGAAGAGTTTTTGATACCAATGGGCTTTGGCCAGGTTGGACTTGCACGAAAAATGGGTATACCTGTTCAGCGGATCAATACTTTGATCAATGGCAAGCCTGACATGTCTGCCGGGACGGCGATTCTTCTCTCCCGAGTGCTCAAGACATCGTCAGAGTTTTGGATGAATCTCCAGGTAGCTTGCGAGCTATACGAAGCCCAACGTCTTCTAGAACACGCTGCCTGACTCCGCCCTCCAGTACACTTCAGGTTTTGTAGCAGAGCGTATATCTATCCGTGCTATCCCTGCGTGCAATTATGATATCATCTGAGTCGGGCAGGCGTGATTACTGCCCCAAAACAAAAACGGGGCACCATTATGGCTGCCCCGTTCGTTACAGATTTCCTGTTTCGCTTACTTCAACAGCAACAGCTTCATTACTCCCGAGAATGACACACCGTTCGCACCCCGTACATCAAGCCGGAGAAAATACATACCACTTCCCGACTGCTGGCCTGCGTCGCTGCGGCTGTCCCATATAAGTTCATGGAATCCCGCTTTCTTTTCCTCGTGTAACAACGTGCGTACTTTCTGTCCGAGAGCGTTAAACACATCGGCACTCACTGCACCATGCACAGGCAACGCAAACTTCACCGAGGTCGTCGGGTTGAACGGATTGGGATAGTTCTGGAAGAGTGCAAACTCCGTTGGTATCGCCTCGTCGGATTTCAGCCGGATTGCAAACGACTTCACATCCGCTGAAGAGATCACAAGCGATCCGTTTCCGTGAAGCGCTCCCAACCGTACAGGCTGGCTGCCGGACTTCGAGACAAGTTCGTACTCAGCCGTGCCCTTCACCTCCCATGCTACCTGCAACGGATATTCGGCGGATTGCAATGCAATCGGAAGTTCGATCATACCGCTTGCCTGCGTATCAAATGTCTTCATCATGGTCCCGCCCTCAGCCGATTCAAACCTCGCATCAAAGGCGCCTTCGGGGGGCAATGGAGGCATCGCAAACATCGGAGCTAGGTTCTCTCCCTCCGGAGTTGCACCAAAGTACAACACCTGCGACCTTCCGGCATTGTCCGTAATGGTAATCGTGTGCATACCGCTGAGTACCTTTGAAGGGGGCTGCACTACAGTTGGAGCGGCGGCAGTCTGCATCACCAATTGTCCGGCACCCGTCATCTTCACCCAATATCCCTGTCCCGGCACAAGGTAGCTCGTTGCACCATAGCTGCCGTTATATCCGATGAAGTTTGATGAACGCAATCCGCCGGGGATGGTTAAGGTGTTCGAGGTATCAACGAAGTATGAGACCGATCCGACAATGTTCCAGCCCGCCGAAACGGCCACGGTATCTTGTTCAATTCCGGTCCCGGTGATTACCTGGGTGGTTCCCGAATTGAACTTCGTCCAGTATCCTGTCCCGTTGCTCATCGAGGAGCTTTGTACGTACCCTGAAGCCTGGTTGAAGGCAAAGGCATAATCAAACGCCGAAGTCGGGTACAAATGTTGAACGCCATTGAGACTGTCTGCACGAAGAACCGGATTGGACAAGAGGTTCCATCCTGCGTTAACACCAACACTCACTTGCGCAATCGCCGAAGCAATCGTGGGAGTTTCTGTTGTGATCTTGATCGCAAATGAATCCCTGAGGCTTGTTGCAGTCAGGCTTAACACGTCGTTGAAGAGATAATTCATCCCGATGCTTTCAGCCGGATTTTCGATGCCGACCGTATTGCCCCCATCTTCCACAACAGTTTTGTACTGGAACAACATCTCTCCGTTCCCGGAAGCCGTTGGATAGAATGCAGGATTGAGAAGAATGATCTGGAATGTTTCGCGGTCCGTCGGCTCCGACCAATGCCCTACCTGCGACCACTCAATAATGAACCGGTGATTGGCTGCGTCATTGTAATACAGAAGCTCGCCGATCTCCAGCGCGCTGTTATCAAAGAGGTCATCCCAGAAGATGGCCGCCATGGCATCAATACCATCGGAGTGCGGAAGGCTGTAGTTCTGCCACGCCACCTCCGTGCCCGAGCCGAAGGCAATCCACCCATCGCTGCTGAGGCGAACCTGTGTGTAGTTCGTGCCATAGTACTTGAATGTAAACGGGAGTGTCACAGTCTGTGTATAGTCGCCATTTGCATTACCAGGAACGACCGTGCCGACACTGGAGATTTCAGCCCATGCGTATGTCGGTGATT
>CAZWIN010000352.1:0-3303 GCA_964633855.1 uncultured Chitinophagales bacterium | reverse complement strand
TCCGAACGCCTTGAGCGGACGGATGATAATACCGAGTTGCAACAAGCTGTTGTACATTTCCTCTACCTCCTGTTCGCTTCCAAGTGGAAGAAGCACGAAGTTCGCTGAAGTGGGAACGACGGTGAAGCCGAGTTCTTCAAGTGCCGGCACAAGAAAAGCAATTCCCTGTGCGTTCACGTCGAGCGAACGATGGAGAAAGGAGACGTCACGAAGCGCCGCAATGCCGGCGGCTTGTGCCAATGTACTTGGTTCGAAGGGAAGCTTCACCTTTAAGAGATTGGCAATGAGAGCGTCGTGCGCAAAACCATACCCGATACGGATGCCGGCAAGGCCATAGATCTTTGAGAATGTACGAAGCGTGATGACGTTGTCATAACGGTAGTGCATCGAGTCGGGATACTTCGGGTTGTCTTTTGCATACTCGAAGTATGCTTCGTCCAGAATAATCAGTACGTGGGGCGGAACCGACTTCATGAACTGGTCGAATTCCGTCTTCGTGAAAATCGTTCCCGTCGGATTATTCGGGTTCGCCAGGTAGATGATTTTTGTCCGCTCGTTGATTGCAGCGGCAATCGCCGCAAGGTCGAAGTGATAGTCCTTAAGCGGAACAGTAACCATCTTTACGCCTCGTGAACGGGCGAGCACATAAAAGCCGACAAACGTTCCTTCAGATGTAAGAACCTCATCCTCATCGCACAGGAATGTCCGGATGATGTTCGACATGATACCTTCCGAGCCGCTGCCGACAATCACATTGCTGACCTTCAACTCGAACATTCCGGCAAGCACCTCCCGCAAATCAAGCCCGCCATTGGGGTAGAGGTGCAGAGAATGTACATGCCGCGCAATCTCTTCCGCTGCCAATGGCGAGGGGCCCAACGGATTCTCGTTGGAGGCAAGCTTGACGACATCCTTAAGCCCCAATTCGCGCTGCAATTCCGATATCGGCTTGCCGGGTTTATAGGGTTCAAGTGATTCAATATATGGCGGAACGAGGCGCATAGAGGTCAGATTGTAGGACAATATTGACAAAAGATAGGAAAGACAGCCCCGAAATGCAACCTTACAGAAGCGAATCTCAAAAACTCAAATCCTAAACAAATACAAAACCCCAAGCTTCAAATCGTCAATTTTGAGTTCACCCCCTTGATATTCCCTGTGCGAATCTTTACACTCAAAGCACTTCGTACATGATTCCCCTTAGAGATACTACCCGCTCCCGTACTGTTCCGATTGTGAACTATCTGTTCATCGCTGCATGCGGCATTGTTTTCTTTTATGAACTTTCGCTCGGGAGCAGGGTGGAGGTGTTCTTTCAGCGGTTCGGGGTAATTCCCTTGCAGGTTGCTGCGGTGTTGAATGGCGTTGAATTCACTCTCGGCCCCTTGATACGGCTGGTCACATCCATCTTTCTGCACGGTGGCTGGATGCATCTTATTGGCAACATGCTGTTCCTCCAGGTCTTTGGCGATAATGTTGAAGACAGGCTTGGCCACGTCGGGTACTTCTTCTTTTACATGCTTGCTGGAATCGGGGCTTCACTCATTGAAATATATTTTCACCCTGCTTCCACTGCTCCGCTCATTGGCGCCAGCGGGGCCATCTCGGGCGTGATGGGAGCGTACCTGCTTCTTCACCCGCGTGCAAAAGTTATGACAATGATTCCTTTGATTGTCTTTTTCCCTGTAGTAGAAGTGCCCGCATTTGTCTTCCTGGGATTGTGGCTCTTGATACAGGTTTTTCAAGGGTCTGTCGGTTACGGCTCAGGGGCTGAAGGAGGAATTGCATGGTGGGCACATGCCGGCGGGTTCGTTGTCGGTGCGGTGTTGCTCCCGCTGTTTTCTCTCTTGCGGGGAAAATGATGCTTGATTATTGAACAAAACTACGCTACTTTATCTCTGGTTTCCTGCCCGATTCCGGGTTGTGTGCTGGGTTCAACAGGCAGTAACTCTATCCTCCCACTGTATCCAAGTTTAACAAATTGAAAGGTATCACCATGATGCGTCGCATCGTGTCGTTTGTAATTGTCGGCCTTCTGGCCACAAACCTTTTGTTTGCTGCTGCAGGCAAAGGCGTGCAACATACAAGGAAGGCTCTGCCGCTTGATGGCGTCCCGAATGTGGAACTCAAGACGAGGGAGAACAGTGAGTATCTTGCCAACCGCCTGATTGTGAAGCTCATGCCCGGAGCGCAAATCTCTGAGATTGGCTCTGCACTCGAAACGTATTCGGTTTCAACAATCCGCCCGATGTTTCCCGCGCAGATGATTCAGCGCAATACTACGGATGTTGATCTTTCAAGATTCTATGTCGTTACCTACACATCGCCGGTTGATGCGTTCTCAGCCGCGGAAGAAATCTCTGCACTCGACAAAGTGCAATACGCCGAACCTTCATTTATCTATCCGTTAGACTACACACCTAACGACCCGCAGTTTGCAAGCCAGGGGGGATTGACAAAAATCCAGGCATCTGCAGCATGGGATATTTCTCAAGGCGATACCAATGTTGTGATTGGCATTGTGGATTCGGGCGTTGAAATTGGTCATCCGGATTTAAGCGGTAACATCTGGCACAACCCCGGCGAAGTCGGGTTGGATGGAAGCTCGAACGACAAGCGCACAAATGGTATTGATGATGATAACAACGGTTATGTTGATGACTGGCAGGGTTGGGACTTTGCCGGCGCAGACTATGCCAACATTTCGGAAGATAACAACCCCAGCCCGACTGCAAGCAACAATGCGCATGGAACACATGTCGCCGGTATTGCTTCTGCTTCGACAGATAATGCGGTGGGGGTTGCCGGTACGGGATTCAAGTGCCGTCTTTTGCCGGTTAAAACAGCCGCCGATAACGATACACGCGGTAGTGGTGGAACAGGCTATATTCTCACCGGATACGAAGGCATTGCCTATGCCGCATTCATGGGCGCTGATGTGATGAATTGCAGTTGGGGCGGAACAGGCGGATCGCAAACAGAACAGGAAGTCATCAACTACGCAACGCAACTCGGTACGCTCGTAGTCTGCGCGGCTGGGAACAGCGGAACAAATGCATTGCACTATCCATCAGCTTACGACAAAGTCATTTCCGTTGCAGCAACAAACAACTCTGATGTCAAAGCGAGCTTCTCCAATTACGGAACGACAATAGATGTGTGTGCACCCGGTGTGAGCATCCTGAGCACTATCTGGCCGAGCAGCTATACGAGCGGATACTCCGGCACTTCGATGTCCAGTCCGTATGTCGCCGGTACCGCCGCGCTCGTCCACTAGATTGGAGAACTGCGAGGGCAGGATCG
>CAZWIN010000351.1:0-3313 GCA_964633855.1 uncultured Chitinophagales bacterium | reverse complement strand
CAATTACACAGGCCATGCAGCTGGCTGGGTGCAGATTGCTACGAACATTTCCGGCCTTGCAGGTCTGACGGATGTTCGTTTCCGCTGGCACTTCAGTGCAGACGGTAGCGTGGACAGCGACGGTGTTGCTATTGATAACATTCGTTTCCACAGGAGAACAGGTGTTTCCGTGAACAGCGGATGGAATGCGATTGGCAATCCGGTTGCGACAGCAAGCGATTCTGTGCAGCAATTGTATCCGGGTTCACTTAACGCGTATGCGTTCAGATTCTCGGGCGGCTCAGGGTATACCCAGGACTACACCATGGATAATGGGGTTGGTTATTGGGAGAAGTTCACCAATGCCGGCATGAATGAGATTACCGGTACAGGTATTTCCCCAAGCAATTCTCCGCAATGGGTGACTCCTGTGGTTGCCGGGTGGAATCTCATTACTGGTGGATCGAAAGATGTCGATGTTGCTTCGGTCATTCAGACTCCTGGTGGTGTTATCACCTCTTCCTGGTTCGGTTACCTGAATGGTTATTATACCGCTACAGAAGTTGTCGCCGGCAAGGCGTTCTGGGTGAAAGCTTCCGGACCCGGTACATTGGACTTCGGTCCACCGGCTCCAAACCGTACCCAAAAGGGGACGCGTGAAGTTGCATCAAGAATGGAATCCGCGCGCCAGATTCAGAGCATGAATTCATTGACCATCACCGATGCCACGGGCGCAGCACAAACGTTGTACTTTGGCGCCAACAGTGAGTTGACCGGTCCGTCAATGGAAATGCCGCCCGCTCCTCCGGTCGGTGCATTTGATGCACGTTTTGTTGCCGCGGATGGTGGATACATGGTACAGGGTATAGCAGGTATGAAGTCGGTTGAATTACCGATTTCGTTCCAGGCCGTGCAATATCCGGTAACAGTATCGTGGAATATGAAGAACGATGCAGCGTACTCTATCACTGACGGCGTTGGTGGAAATGCAATGCCTTCATGGACGCTGCAGGGTACGGGTAGTGCGACGATCGAAAACCCCTCTGTGAACCGCATTGTGGTGACAAACGGCGTTTCCGCCGAATTGCCCGGATCATACATGTTGTCACAGAACTATCCGAATCCGTTCAATCCTTCAACGACCATGCAGTATGCATTGCCCCTTCCGAGCAGGGTTACTGTGGAAGTGTACAATGTTCTTGGTCAGCTTGTCAGCACGTTGGTAAATGATGCACGTCCTGCTGGCGTCCATGTAGTTTCCTGGAATGGCACAACTTCTTCAGGAAGCCTCGTGGGTAGCGGTGTGTATTTCGTTCGCTTTGCCGCAGATGGCGGTCAGGGCAACACGTTTACCGATGTTCGCAAGATCATGTTGATGAAGTAATGCATTAATCCCTCCTCAACGGGTGCTGTAAGCGCAAGCTTACAGCACCGTGGGGGAGTGTGTAAAGAGATTGTATTTACGCTTTAAACAGATCGAGCCCCGTACTACTACGGGTATAAAAACCGGTATCAGTGACAGTTGAACAAGTCGAGCATGTGAAGTAGTTTCTAACAGGGTTTCCCTCGCACAGATGAGTTTTAGATATGTTCATACCCGTGCTTCCCTGTTCGAATCAAGTCCAGCGTTTGCTTCCTCTTTTTCAAGAATAATACAGAATCAATTGTTCGGGCTTGCTGGTAAATAGAAGCGGTTCCAATCCCAAGCGTGTCTGATTATTTTTCTGGCAGTTTCAGGTTCAGGCAATAAAGTTTGCAAAAAAATAACTACTCACACCCCCTAAATTGGAGGAATACACTGATGAAACAACGAGCACTTTTTTTGATGCTTGCTGTCGTTTCGATGGTAATGCTCACAGGAGTGTTGGCGTATGCTACCGTGCCGTTTGTTGTTCCGGTCACCGTGGCAGATGACAGCGGTAATGTGCGCACTATCGCATTCGGTATTCTCACGAGCGCAGATCCATGCGTGAATACCGGTGACAGCTTTGGTGGCTATTCGGAGTTTGAGCTTCCGCCTATCCCGCCTACAAACGTGTTTGATGCCCGTTTTGTTGATAGAACGGCTCCCAACGGTCCAGTGACGTCATGCTATGGCGATGGATCACTTGTGGAATTTCGCCCTTCGAGCACCCCGGGAGCAAGCGACACGTTCTATGTGAAGATTCAGGAAGGAACAGGCCTTCGCCCGATCCATCTTACCTGGGCTGCGGGTCTCTCTTCCGTTGCGGACAGCCTCAAAATCATTGACGCGGTAAGCGATGGCACGATTTATACCGTTGATATGTTAACCGCAACAAACTTCGATATTACGACCGGTCTCCCGACCGATTTCAAGATTATTTTGTACGCGACGCAGCCTGCTGGTGTGCCGGTCTATTTCTGGACGACCACGCCGGACTCTCTTATCACCAAGGATCCGGTAAAATTAAAATTCTGGAAACCTGCCAAACACGGAAAAGGCCTGGCGCCGAATATTGCCAACCTTCTTGCAGAGACAGTGATCCAGGGCGGTTTTGCTGATTCCACATCCGAAAGCGATGAAGCTGGTGGTATGGTGATCGGCCGTCCGTATATGTTCCTGAAGGACCCCGTGAAAAAGAAATGGGCACCGTTGAAGGATTCAGCCGCGGTTCATGGCTGGGTGCGTATCGGCAAATTCGATCAGATCAAGGGTGTGGGCAAGGGTTATGGTGATATTCAGAAGACTCTTGAGGATAAAACCGGCAAGCACATTGGATTGCCCCGCGGGCTTGATTCTACATTGAACCCCGGCGATCTCAAGCGCAAACCCATTCTGAAGCAATACACAAAGCTGGTTCCCAAGAAGCAAAGCAACAGGTTGTTTGCTCAGCTCGTTGCGTTAAAGGTCAATATTGCAGCAAGTGCTATGGGTAAAACTCCGGCCGGCTTCGGTGACCTTGAGTATAACATGGCCGGGTCTCCATTTGACGGCATGAGCATGCTCAACATTTCGGCGAAGATTGATACGGCAATGACCCATTGGCAGGGCGTTCCACAGGCCTTCTACGATAGCGCCTATGCATGTCTCAGCCTGATTAACCAGACATTTGTGGGTTCCATCCTTGATACGGCTGCATGGGATTTGCCGGCGGCCACGCCAAAACTTATCCTCAATGGTTCTGTTGATGCAAACTTGATCCCGTATGTTACCGTCCCGAGCCCGTTTGTTCCGACAAGAATTACGGTACAGAACGATCTCACCGATGAAACCGAAGAGTTCGGCGATGATGACGAGGATCTCATTGACGGAGCCGGCGTTCCGGTTGCCATGAAGGTGTACCAGAACTATCCGAATCCGTTCAACCCTGCA
>CAZWIN010000350.1:0-3319 GCA_964633855.1 uncultured Chitinophagales bacterium | reverse complement strand
ACGTCGAGATGAAGTAAGGATTAGTCCGCTTGCATCAGAAGCGTAACGAACAAGTACAATAACGCCAAAAATGCGCAGCGGCGTGACAGCTTCACTATAACTACCAAGCCCGTAGATTACATCAATGATCTGCTCAGCAAAGACAATCATAAGCAATGCTATGGGTAATGATGTAAACAATAGAACTTTGTTCAAAAGCCGGCTCATTCGCTGCCATTGATGTACGTTATTTCCATAAAGTCGGGAAAGCACTGGAAGCAAACTCGCGAAGGAAACATCCAGCATCATAAGCCCGAGAGAAACGATCTTAAAGACTGACTGATAGATCCCTACCTGTCGATCCCCCGCCCACCATGAAAGTAACACAGTATCCTGAACCATTGAGAGATTCGCGAGTAGGCCATTCAATCCAAAAACGACCACATTAATGAGGTCCGGTTTCTCCTGAGGCGATAAAGTCAGCTTGCTCCATGAAATCAACTTTCGACCTCTCACTATCGCAAGACCGAGACCCAGCACCCTGCTTCCCACAAATCCGATTGCCAGGAGAACTATTGGAACCCGCATCATACCGAGGATTACAATAACTGCAAGCAAGAGCAAATTCATATACACAGAGACAACCGTCTCGTGGTGCATTTGCTCAATTCCCTTAAAAAGGGCAAAATAAAAATTCAGCAGAGAAGAGAGGGCTACATAGCCGGCGAAAACATACATCAGAAGCTTTGTATTATCACTCACAGTTGAGAAGGAAACCGTAAACACCATCGCGACAACAGCAAGCAGTATCAGGACAATCTTGATTCGAAGATACATATGACCAAGCTCAGCAGCTCTTTCCCGATGACGAGCAACCTCTGATGAGAGCAGTACATCAAATCCAAAATCTGCCACTAGGACAAAAATCGTACTCAGGGTATGGGCAGCCGTGAACTGACCAAACTGTGAAGGGCCATAAAGGCGGGCAATCCCCATAAAAAGAAGAACGTTTGACAACAAGCGAATAAGGTTAGATAGCAGGATGAAGGACGTATTGACCTTCACTCCCGTTGCAAAACGCATCTTATTCACTTTTTCCTCGGGAAGCGAACCCCAAACCAATCTGAACGCGCAGTGGATATGAGAGAATGCAGGCGTTGAGGATCACTCTTCCTCAACTTATCGAACAATTCCAAGACAGAGACAATCAGGAAGGAAAGAATTAGTGCTATCACAAAAGCAAGCAAAGCGTACAATGATATCTTGGGTTTAGATTTCCTCTCCGCGGGTACAGCTCTGTCAAGTTCCAATACAGATGGTGTCTGTCTGCGTTCCTCGACCTTTGCCTGTTCATACAGCGGTGTAATAAATTGCAGAATCTTGTACTGAATTTCCACATCGCGATAACGCCGGACGTACTCGGTGGCCAATTTCGGTACTTTATTGAACGGCACGAAAACTTTCATCTCTCCTTCCGTTACACTTGTACCGTTGTTCATCTGAGATAGCTTTTTGTGCAATTCTTCAATTTCAATTTGCGCGCTCAATACAGCCGGATGATCCATACCTTGGGTACGGCGAAGCACTCCAACTTCCACTTCCTTCAAGGCTAATTGACCGGTAATTTCCGCTGCAGCTTTAATGGAAGCTTCCGTCTGTTCGGGCATTGCAATGATGCCATAGCGTTGTTGAAATGCACGCAGGGAATCCTCGGCAGCAGCCAGATCGAACATATTTTTTTTGTATCGCTCTTCAATAAACTGTCTGTTACCCCGAGCATTTTGAACCTGTAATTCCGTATTAGTTTTGTTCAACATCGCAACAAAATAATTTGCCATATCAGCTGCACGCTGAGGGTCTTTGTCGTACACGGTAATTGTCAGATTACCTTCATCCTCCACCTCAAACTCGACATTGTTTAGCAATTCCTTTACGGTTTTCTCGTTGGGATAGGAGGTTATGTTGTACACATTCACAAGGTCAAATTTTTCTATGACAGCCCCCAAGACGGTCCCGCTCTTGAGAATGGCAAGATATCTGTCTGTCTCCGGATTGCCTGTCAATGAGGTAAGTGCCTTTGCTGGGGAAAATGCTTTTGCCAGACTTGAAACTCCCTCAAGTGCGCCGAGGATGTCGGTCTTCTCCGCCGGGAAAACAGAAGCTGTTGACTTATACCACTTCGGCATCAGGAAGGTAACGAGCGTGGTTCCAAGAGTCACAATTAACACAAAACGGGAGATAAACCGCCGGTGTCTGGTTATTATAGCGAGGAATTCAAGAAGCGAACCAGCTGGAGTGGTTGATAAATCACGTGATGCGGTCTCAACAGGTTCTTTGTGCATTTCTCTCTGGTCACTCATAGCAGGATTGCTTTGGTTATTTGCTGAAATTATTCACCAGTAGCGCGACTGTTGCCGCAACTCCCACGATGCCAGCAATCTGGGCGTAAATACCTATGTAATGGGAAAGCGGATAACGCACATCCTTGGGTACCCAGATAAAGTCTCCATCCTCAATCGTCGTCTCGCCGGGAGCAAGCCATGTGCGTGTGCTCCCTTTGATCACTCTCGTGTCGCCGCTTCGCGCATCACTGGTATTGCCACCGGCTTTGTCAATATAGTAGCCAACACCCTTCCCCTCGACGTAAGCGATGTGGCCCGGCGAGTGTACCTGACCGAACACATATACGGTATGCGTTCTTTGTGGTATTCTGATGATATCATATGGGCGAAGAATCACGTCCTCTGTTGAATCCCCTTCCACAAATAAACGATGCAAATCAACCGAGACTGGTTCGCCTTTTATTCTCAACGCTGTTTCGGCCAGATAGTAGCTGCTATCCTGTAAATCAAGACTTGCCCGTGAACTGCGTAGTTGTTCCTCTTCGATTTCTTGTGGTGATGCAAACTGCGAGATACGCGTCCTGACAACTGTTGCTCCTCTGAGAAATGCATTCGGAGTAAAACCTCCCGCTGCTTTGATGACGTCCGACAACCTTGTTGTATTCAATGTGATAGGATACTGGCCGGGTCCGTTAACTTCGCCTTCCACAACAGCGATGTAGTTTTGCCGTGCATCGCGCTTACCGCCGCCAATCACAAGGCGGTCACCGGGGAGCAGAGGAATATCCGGTGAAGTTCCGTTGATCAATGATTTTAGATTCACTGTCAACGAGCCCATCGAGGAACCGTCCGGTGACAGCCGTGTAAGGTATGCGTGCAGGGTATCTGCACGTGGCTGTAAACCCATAGCCATCTGGATCAGGTGGGTAAGGCTGTCACCCGGGACATATTCAAACGTCCACGAGCGTACAGTCCCTCCAAACACTCCAATGGATTTG
>CAZWIN010000349.1:0-3331 GCA_964633855.1 uncultured Chitinophagales bacterium | reverse complement strand
AGCTACGCAATCCGGATTACTGCCGAATATTCGACACGGCTGGTGGCGAATGCAATGTACCGTGCAGGAAGGCAACAATACTATCCCATTGACTTCCAACCGCGTGTTTGGTACAACCCTGATTTGGTTTCATCCAAGTTTCTTGTGCCGGGGCTGATCGGTTTTATTCTGGTTCTTACCGCGGTGATATCAACTTCAATGACTGTCGTCCGTGAAAAGGAGAGGGGAACCATGGAGCAGCTCATGGTTTCACCGCTTCGCCCCGTACATATCATCCTGGGGAAAACTATCCCTTACATGGTTATCAGCCTCTTCGCGGCCACGACGATTCTTATTCTGGGCTACTTTCTCTTTGATATTCAGATCAAGGGAAATATTCTACTGTTGTATGCTGCCATTGTTACCATCATTATTGGTGCACTTGGCCAGGGTCTGTTGATTTCGACCATCACTGATTCACAACAAGTAGCATTCATGGTTTCCGTTTTCAGTTCGCTGCTGCCGTCGTTCCTGCTCTCCGGGTTCATTTTCCCAATCTCAAGCATGCCGTTGTTGCTTCAGATTATTTCAAATACAGCAGTGAACAAATTCTTCCTTATTGTGGTGCGTGGGGTGATGTTGAAGGGAGTAGGCTTTGACATTGTATGGCCGCAGTTTTTGTATATGGCCATTTTTGCAGTTGTCACGCTCGGAATCAGTACAATCAGAATGAGCAAGAGAACGTTGTGAAGTACTCAAGTCAAATTACCATTACCATGTAACTCAAGGTCATGTCTCCGAGAATTCAAGTTATTATTGAAATAATCAGGAAGGAATTTTATCAGATCCGTCGAGACAAACGGATGCTGGCGGTTTCTATCATTGCTCCCATAATGCAGGTACTGTTACTGGGCTATGCTGTCACTACTGATATCAAATACAGCAATCTGCTTGTTTGTGATATGGACAAGACAGTGGAAAGCCGCAATATGGTCAACCGGTTTACAAACACTACGTATTTTGTCCTTCAGCACTCGCTTGATGATATCCGGGAAGTTGATACCTATATTGACAATGCACAGGCGTCAATTGCGCTCGTCATCCCGCACGGTTTCGGAGGGAAACTGCTATCGCGTGAACCTGCACAAGTCCAGGTGATTGTGGATGGGACGGATGCCAATACGGCCAACATACTCCTTGGTTATGCGTCACAGATTATCAGTTCATATTCTCAAGCTGTTCTTGCTGAATACTCAGGCATTCTCCGCGGTCAACGGATAGGTGTGGTTCTTCCCCAGCCGCGCATCTGGTTCAACCCGGACCTACGAAGCTCAAATTTCATGGTCCCCGGGGTTGTAGCCCTTGTCCTGATGATTATTACCATGACACTAACATCGCTTGGTATTGTCAAAGAAAAGGAGATAGGAACGCTTGAGCAGCTGATGGTTACTCCCATCAAGCCGTATCAGCTCATTATTGGCAAGCTGGTACCCTTCGTCATCATCGGTTTTATGGATGTCCTGATTGTTCTCTCTATAGCACGGTACTGGTTTGAGGTGCCGTTAGTAGGGCACCTGGGGCTGCTGTTTGTGCTCAGCGGCCTTTTCATTCTGACGACTCTTGGATTGGGGCTGTTTGTTTCCACCATTGCCAAGTCACAACAGCAGGCGATGCTGATTGCTCAGTTCTTTTTCTTCATGCCGTTCATGTTTCTTTCGGGGTTCTCATTCCCCATTGGCAACATGCCCACAGCGATACAATACATCACTTATCTCATCCCGCTCCGGTATTTTCTGGATATTATCCGTGGAATCTTTCTCAAAGGGGCAGGCGTGAACGAGCTATGGCCACAATCTCTGGCTCTTCTGGTATTCGGGGTGGCGATCTTTACTCTCAGTGTGGCACGCTTTCAAAAGAAACTTGAATAATGCCATCTGGTGGAAATTCGGAAGGCCACCTGCATACGCTGGCGGCCCTCCGTCTCTCTCACTGCGCTACGGCAGCGACTGCTTCTTCAATTGCCTGCTTGAAAGGCTCAATGCTCTCACCAAAGACACGGAGAGTTGTCCGTTTCTTCTCTTCACCCTTCAGGCTCGATTCGCAGATACTCAGGTACTTGTTCCCGTTTTTGGCTTCCTTCACATCCACGAAATATGTGGTGTTCCCGGCACGAACAAGGGTTGAATATATTGCGTTATTGGTGGTCATGGCTGACTCCTATGGTATTATGAATGAGTAATGAGCGACAATCACTGGGATTGAGCTCGTGTTGGTTGTTTCTTTATTCGATTTGTGCTTCCTCAACATTTCCCCCGATAGAAGGACCGCTCGGTAGGGTATGTTTCGACAGGATGTACTTCTTCTTTTCCCGAGTCAAATCCCTCTCAAGTCCTACCATTTCCACTACAAATGCAAGGGACGTGTCTTTGATGGGGTTTGGTTTTCCTGGTACAGGCATCTTCGTTCTCTTATTGTTTGTTGATTGTCGCTCATTGTTAATCGGTTCTACTATAAGAAACGAAATCAGGTAACAGTCAGCGGATTGCACCTCTCGTTCAAATTCTCTACTTTACTTCTGTATTGCCAACACCCTCCACCCACATCTCGCTGGTATATGGGTATATTCCCTGAAATACACGGCCGTATTCTGGCTGTCTTGGTTTTTCCCTCAATGATGCTCGTTGCAGCGGGCTGCGGTGTTGTATCCTTCAGCCTCGATCCTTCATCCGACGGCGGGATCAAGAAAACTACTATTGTTGGCGCTGCATCTTCGGGCGATTCGCTTACTATTGTTGCCGGGCCGGAATACCAAGCCGGCGGCTTTCACCGATGGTTGTGGGGGGCACATTACAGAACAGAGTGGGCAACACCGTTTACCGTGCCGGTTCTTGATTTGAGCACTTATGCCGATGGACTTATACCGCTGAAACGTGGCGGCGGATTTCAAACAAAATCCCTCCGGTTTCAGGCAAACAACGGAAAGTTTTATGCTTTCCGCTCCATTAACAAAGATCCAACCAAAGCACTGCCTCCTGAACTTCGCGATACATTTGCAGGCGGAGTTATCCAGGATCAAATCAGTTCTTCGCATCCCGCGGCTCCTCTTGTTGCCGATGCACTTGCTGACGCGCTCGGTGTGATTCATCCCAAGCCGGTGTTATGTATCCTGCCTGATGATGATCGTTTGAAGGAATTTCGTGTTGATTTCGCGGGAATCCTCGGCACACTGGAAGAATATCCTGCTGATGGGCCCGATGGGACTCCGGGCTTTGCTGGATCTTCCAAAATCGTCAACACCTTAAAACTCTTTGATGCATTGGAGAAGGATAGTGATGACCGGGTTGATGCTTCC
>CAZWIN010000348.1:0-3353 GCA_964633855.1 uncultured Chitinophagales bacterium | reverse complement strand
GGGAAATTTTTCTCCAAACAACTCGAAGGAAATCGCCATCATCTCTCCGTTCATCTTGATGAAGAAGATTCAAGCCATGCGTTGAGTATCCTGTCGCTTGCCGATCGTGTATTGAATGTATATTCTCAAAAATTCTCTGTCTATCGATTTCCTCAATTAGCTGTTGTTGAAGTAGAGGATTGGCTTGCCGGAAGAAATGTTCTCGCAGTCGCAATGCCGTCGATGATTTTCGTAAAGAAATCCGCGTTCGAAACAGCCGATTCGTTTAATACTGTTGAAGCAATTCTTCCTCATGAGATAGCGCATCAATGGTGGCCGCTCTCAGTATTCGTGAAAGATGATGCGCTTGCTTTGCTTTCGGAAGGACTGTGCGAATACTCTGCAAAGCTCTACAATGAATCGCAGAACGGTATTGGAAAACGGGATACACTATCTCATCATCCGCTCTTACGCTCGCTGATTGTCAGAGCACAGCGGGGAAAAGATTTGCCGCTCGGACAGAAAGCCGACCTCAGGACACTTCCGACGCATTACCTGAAAGCCTCGTATGTTCACCACATGTTACGGAAGCTTATCGGCGATAGTCTCTTTTCCGAGCTTCTTTTTCTCTATGCGAAGCGGTACGCATTGCAGAAGATCGGTATCGATGAATTCCGCCGTCTTGCCGAAGAGCTTTCGAAAAAGAAGTTGGGCTGGTTTTTTGATCAATGGGTCGCGAAGCGGGGTATTCCTCACATGAAATTGTATAACGTTCAGTCGGCGCAGTCGGGAAATCAATGGCGCACGCGCGGACGCGTACGCATGGTGGGGTATGAAAAGTACACGACGTTTATGGATGTTTCGGTTCAATCGCTAAGCGATTCAGTGACAACTCGTGTTTGGCTGGGCGTAGACAGTTCAGGACATTACACAAACGATGTTGGATTTGATGTGGCGACGAAGGAAAAACCGTTGCGAGCTGTTCTTGACCATGGAGGAGATGTTCTGAAAATTCAAAAGATGCCGGTAACATTGGGCGATTTGCGCGAACCGATGGATGGAGTGATGATTGTCGGCACGTTACAACACGCAGAGCATCTCCTACGGCTTGCCCGCAAGGATTCGAGTGCGATGGAAAATGCCGGATGGGGATTTACAATTGTACCCGATACGGCCGTAACGCTTTCTACGTTACAGCGCGAGCGAGTGTTCTTATATGGCACAGCTAAAGAGAATACTATTGTAGCAGAACACGAAGGGAAATTCCCCCAAAAGTTCTCTGGCGATTCGGTAATTGTCAATAATGAAAAAGTCTATGACGATTCAACTACGCTTATTCAGATTATAGAAAATCCCTACCTCGCGCAGGGATTATGGTGCTGGATCGCGCCGCTCAGCGAGAAAGCCGTTCCCGAATTGCTGCCTATGGATGCATCGTGGGTATTACTGAGAGGGAAGGATGAAGTTGCTTCCGGGACGTGGGTAGTGAAAGATGAAGATCTTGTTGTTGAGATAAACTAGTGGGGAAGTTGTAGTGGCCGATCATCAGCTCGGCATGAAGGAATGCTGCGTGACTGTCAAGGTCATTTCACCAGCTTTATTCTGAACGTCGTTCCTTTTCCTATCTTGCTCTCTTTGACGAAGAGTTTTCCTTTGTGGTACGTTTCAACGATACGTTTTGAAAGGCTTAAGCCCAGTCCCCAACCGCGCTGCTTCGTGCTGTAGCCGGGGCGGAAAATATCTTTCTTGTACTTCATGTCGATCCCTTTGCCCGTATCCTTTACATCAATGATGATGCTCGATCCCTTCTGATGGAGAGAGAAAATGATGGCACCGGCACGGTCTTCTATTGCATCGATGGCATTCTTAATAAGATTTTCGATGACCCATTCGAACAGTTCGCGGTTTAACGGCGCAGAGACTTGTTCGGATGCCTCAAGCCGGAGATCGATTGTTTTCCCCTGTGATAATTTTGCAGGGAATCGCCGCCGGAAGTATTCAATAACCGCGGTAATAACGTCGTTAAGGTTTTCTTCCTTAAGATTCGGCTTCGAGCCGATTTTTGAAAATCGTTCCGTGATTTTTTGAAGGCGCTGTAAATCGTGTTCCATCTCGGCTATCGTTTCCAAGAGCTTGGGGTTGTCGCCGGCATGTGTCTTCATCATTTCAATCCACCCCAGCAAACTGGAGAGAGGCGTGCCGAGCTGGTGGGCGGTTTCTTTCGCCATGCCGACCCAGATATTGCTTTGCTCGTTTCGCTTGATGTAACTGAAACCGATGTAGCCGATGAGGATGAACATCCCGCCGACGCCGAGTTCGATATAGGGAAGCCATCGCAGTTTCGTGACGAGTTTCGATTCTCCGTAATGAACGTAATTCAAGACCAGCGTGTCGTGCAGGGCAACTCGAATCGGCTGGTTCTGTTGGTCAAGCACGAGGAGAACGTTTTCCAGGTATCGCTGCTGACGCTCTTCCGAGAAGAGCGTATCCAGATCAACGTTCCGTGCATTGGATCTGTACGGACGCAATGGTTTATGCTCAGCGTCGGTTAAGACAATCGGAAAGTCAATGGAGGAAATAACCTCGTCGAAGATGAAACTGTAATCGGCCTGCTCTGAAGTGCTGTTCGCAATGAACTGAAGAGATGTTGCATAGAGATCGGCAACCTCACGTTCACGTTGAAGTAGTTGATTGACGATGTGCTGCGTGTAGAGAAGCGTTCCGATAACAATCAGGACGGCGAACGCCAGCAGCGTGATCTTGATATTTGCGGAACGCGGGCCTGCCACAGCTTAGACCACGATTGTCTGATCGCGACGAGCACCGACGGAAATAATGCTGACGTCTGTACCGGTGAGTGAACCGATTGCGTCGACATATTTCTTCGCGTTGGCTGGGAGCCCCGCTAATGTCGTGCTGTGGGAGGTGACGGCTTTCCATCCAGGGAATGTTTCGTATAACGGTTCGATTTGTTCAAGAGAACGAGAGTCGGTGGGGAATGATTTAAGGAGTTTGCCCTGATGCTGATAACCGATGCAAATCTTGATTTCGTCGAACTGATCGAGCACATCCAATTTGGTGACGGCAATTGACTTGATGCCGTTGATCATCACCGAATATCTCAGGCTGAACGCGTCGAACCAGCCGCAGCGGCGAGGCCTTCCGGTCGTAGCCCCGTATTCTCCACCTGTTTCGCGCAGGAGTGTTCCGGTTTCATCTTTCAGCTCCGTTGGAAATGGCCCGTTGCCGACGCGCGTTGAATACGCCTTGACGACTCCCATGATAGCGTCAACAGCCGTTGGCGGGATGCCAAGCCCGGTGCAAGCTCCGCCGCTTGTGGGATTGGATGAAGTAACAAAGGGATACGTTCCGTG
>CAZWIN010000347.1:0-3363 GCA_964633855.1 uncultured Chitinophagales bacterium | reverse complement strand
ACCGACATGATCAACACAAGGTCCACTTCGCTGATAATATCCTTCAAGGTCGAGACCGGAGTCGCCGGGTTAATAGTCACGCCCGCTTTAGCGCCAAGCTCTTTAATCCGGTGCACTGTCCGGTTCAGATGTGTACATGCTTCGACATGAACAGTAATGATGTCGGATCCGGCGGAACGAAAACTTTCAATGTACTCATCCGGGTTTTCAATCATCAGGTGCGTATCAAGAGGAAGCTTCGTGACCTTCTTAACGGACTTAACAAGCGGCGGACCGAATGTAATATTCGGCACAAAATGTCCATCCATCACGTCGAGATGAAGCCAATCGGCTCCTCCCTCCTCTGCAAGTGCAATTTGACCCTTGAGATCAGAAAAATCAGCTGAAAGCAACGATGGCGCTATCTTTACCATAAGCAAATAACTTTCAATGTCCCGGAGACTGAATTTCTTCCTGTGGCTTTCCGGACTTCACAACAAAAAGGTCAACCGCCTGCCCCATGATTGCCGATTCCCCTCCACGCGGGAATTGATCCACCACGGTATTTGGGAGAAGCTCATAACTGGATTGATACGTAATGTTGCCGACTTTCAACCCCTTCTCATTAAGGATACGCTCGCATTCGGTAAGTGTTTTCCCCATCAGATTCGGCACCTCAATATCGGAGAGACCTTTCCCTTGACTGACGATAACGTTCACTTTTGTACCGCGAGGGACTTTGTTACCCGGGGGCACGGATTGTGCAATCGTTGTATTCTCAGGATAGACACGTGAGGTATCATAACTGACTTCACCAAGCTGCAACCCGCTCCGCTCAAGCGAAAAGCGGGAATCACGGGCTGAAAGCCCCCTCACTTTCGGCACAACAACCAGCACTTCGCCACCGCTTAGCGTGAGATAAACATGTCGCCCCTTTTTTACAATGGCATCGGGTGCAGGGTTTTGAAGGATCACACTACCCACAGGTGCTTTGGGATCAGGCTTGGTCTCGGCCTCAATCGGCTGCAAACCCGCCGAATCCAGCACACTGCGCGCTTGGGCCGCCGGGAGGCCCACAACATTCGGCACACTGAGCGTTGCCCCCGATTTGACGTACGCAGGAAGCAGGATATAGTTCACAATGCAGAAAAAGAGAATAAGCAAGATCACAACAATAAGCAACCGTCGCGAACTGAATCTCTTGAGAGGATTGGTCTTCTTTGGTGGCATAATGTTCAAATTTTTACCGTGAGAATATACCGATTGCAATATAGAATCACAACATACTGTTACTACTTCTTGCCAGGAGAAAAGTTCATCAGGCTGGCATTCTCCAATCGCGAAATTCTTCAGGTTTCAGCCGTTGCTATCTCATCGCCTGTAGCGGCAACTACACTGATAACTAACCGACCTTACCTTGAAAGTAAGCTCTCTGCTGATTTTGCCACAAACGATGTTAACGACTCTTCACTAACCAGTATGCCTTGCGAAACCCCTGATTTGTTCGCATATTAAATTGATTCATACGTATTCTTGGAGAGGTTTTTTCATCCCACTGAAGCGCTAGCCCGTGAACAAACTCAACGCCGACATACTCAAAACACTGCTGTACTATGATATCTGGCATCATCCCCTAACGGCGGAGGAAATTTTCTCTTTCCTCCCTTCAAATTCAATAACGCCTGAGGATTTCAAACAATTACTGAGGACAGTAGAGCCGCAAGGTCCTGTTCTGCATCATGAGGGTTATTATTTTGTACGTGGCAAAACAAAGGCAGTCATTGAATTCCGTAGAGACAAAGAGCGACATGCCCGTTCCATGTGGCGTATGGCGGCATTCTCGGCATGGATAATCAAACAGTTCCCTTTCGTTCGTGGCGTATTTGTCTCGGGCGATCTCTCCAAAAACGTCACAAACGCAGAGAGTGACGTGGATTTCTTTATTCTCACTGAGCCGGGCCGGCTTTGGATTACACGTACGCTGTTGATTGCTTTTAAGAAATTGTTTCTCCTCAACCGTAAGAAATATTTCTGCATCAACTACCTCAGCTCGACGAGGAATCTCCGGTTTGATGAGCAGAATCTCTTTACCGCTACTGAAGTTGCAACACTCAAACCCCTCTACAACTCTTCCCTGTTCCACAAGTACATTGAAGCAAATAAGTGGATCAACAACTACTTCCCGAATTTTGAAATCCGTACTGCAAAGCGCCAGTGACTCACGCGGCATGTTTCAGCGGCTGCTCGAATGGCCATTCCGTCTCGTTGATGCTGATAAGCTGGATATCAAACTGATGAACACAATGAGAGCAATCTGGAAAAACCGCTATCCGGATTTCGATGAGGAAACACATGCGAGAATTTTTCGTTGCACTCGTGATGAGTCACGTGCCTACGTCGGTAACTTTCAAGAGAAGATCCTTGCTTTGTATCAGCAGCGTCTCAAGCAATTCGGGATTGACAATTGAAGCGGTTGGCTTGCAGCCTGGTCTTTGCGCTAGCACTTTCTGTAACTGTTCCGGTACAATCAACATCCGTTTTGGTGCTCGCATCGCGGGTTGTTGTTATGCATGAGACAACGTCCTGGAGGAGCCGGACACCAAGGCGCAGGAATCATTACTCCCGACGCCTGAGCAACCCTGTTTAATTAACAGTTTTCGAACCTGAACCATGACTGATCGAAAACCTGCCTGATCTCTATGAACTGTACATTCGGCTTGTAACTTGGATATTCTGTTCACCCATTCCTACTTTCTCCACTTTGACCCGAAAGAGTTTAAGGCGATGATGCCGTATCCTCCGCTCGGGACATTGTATGCCGCAAGCGTTGTGCGCAAAGCCGGCTATTCTGTTGCTTTGTTCGATAGCATGCTTGCCGCAAGCGAGAATGAAATTCTCCCGTACATCAAAAACCATAAACCCAAAGTTGTTGCTATCTATGATGATGATTTCAACTATCTGACGAAGATGTGCCTCACCCGTATGCGCGAAGCGGCATTTGCCATGACGCAGATAGCAAAGCGCGAAGGTTGCACCGTGATTGTACACGGCTCGGATCCGGTTGACCACCTTGAAAAGTACTTCGCTCATGGCACAGATTACGTTATTTGTGGTGAAGGGGAACAAACTCTGGCCGAGCTTCTTGATCACCTGCTCAAGTCCGGCAAATCCAAAGAAGCAATACAAGGGATTGCTTACACAACTGATGGAACAGTTGTCCGGAATGCAGATCGCCCGGTGGCAAAGGACCTCGACACTCTCCCCTTTCCTGCGTGGGACCTTGTAGATATTGAACGGTATCGCAATGCCTGGGTACAACGGCATGGTTACTTTGCAATCAACATGGGAACAACGCGCGGCTGTCCTTATCATTGCAATTGGTGT
>CAZWIN010000346.1:0-3363 GCA_964633855.1 uncultured Chitinophagales bacterium | reverse complement strand
CTTCAACAAAAGGTAAATAAAGCCGATCTTCTGATGAAGAAGGGGGTGATCATAGTTGGTTTTAATTCCAATTCTGGGTACATCAATCCGGCAGTCTTGCTTCGCAAATTGTATAAGCACGGGATAGCTTCCATATTGGTAGAAGGAGGAAGTATGGTGTTTTCACATTTGTTGTACAACAATGTTGTTGATCAGTTGAGTATTTTTACAGCACCATGGATAATGGGTTCCGGGCTGAGTGCATTTCAAATGCCCCACAATGCCATGAGAAACGTCGCACGGGCGAAAGAAACCGTAATACAGCACATTGGGCCGGATTACCTGATACAAACATACTTCTAAGCGAGGAATTGATGTTTACGGGAATAGTTCAGGATATCGGAGAAATAATTGGAGTTGAGAAAACAGGAGGTGGTGTAAAACTTTCTGTACGAGCGCCTGCAACTGCAGCAGGCCTTACCATCAATGACAGTGTTGCCATCGATGGTGTTTGCCAGACTGTCATAGCAAAAACAGCAACGGATTTTACTGTTGAGGCAGTTGAAGAGACTCTTAAGAAGACAACTCTGGGCACAATGCGGTTGAAGTCAAAAGTTCACCTCGAATTGCCTGTACGCCTTTCAGACCGGCTCGGTGGGCATCTCGTCCTTGGGCATGTGGACACAGTTGGTATCGTACGATCGGTTGCAAAGCAGGAGAATTCATGGCTTCTGACAATTTACTATTCACCGGAATTCTCACACTATCTCATTCCGGTTGGCTCTATCACTGTTAACGGCGTAAGCCTTACAGTAGCTTCACTCTATGAAAATTCTTTCGTCGTGTCTCTTATTCCACACACTTTGCAAAAAACCAATTTCTCGAGCATTACTGTAGATCAGAAATTAAATCTCGAGTTTGATGTTCTCGGAAAGTATATAGTGCGGCTTCTTCAGAAGAAAGGTGAGGGTGAAATAACAAAAGAGAAGCTTAACTCGTGGGGCTTTGAAACTTGATTCAGAGACCTAAATTGCATAAATTTAGTCAATTCTCGCTTCTATCCTAGGAAGGTTTTCCAATGTTTACTTTTCTTATTGTTTTTCAAGTTATTTTGAGCATTCTCCTGATTATAGCAATCCTGATGCAATCCAGCAAGGGAGGCGGTTTGGCTGGGACATTTGGAGGTGGACAAGCTGGAATGATGTTCGGAGTTCGAAGAACAGCTGATTTCCTTATCAGGGCAACGCAAATACTCGCCGGGGCTTTTATGCTGCTCAGCCTGGTAACCAATATTTTCTTCCTGCCTCGTGGTTCAAGTGCAGAAAGTATCCTTCAAAAAGGGGCAGCAACTCAACAACCGGCAGCTACCACACCACAGTTACCGCCAACTGAACCGGCGCCAGTTCCCCAACAGACAGGTCAGTAGATCGTATTTTTGCAATATGCACCCATGGCTCAATTGGTAGAGCAACTGACTCTTAATCAGTGGGTTCCAGGTTCGAGTCCTGGTGGGTGCACTGCTTTCCTGCCGTGAGCCTATTACTCCTTGGAAAACCCTGCCACGCATTCATACTCTGTAAATCATCCAAAACGTTCTGTGCAACTCAGTCGAGTCTCCCGAAGTATTGTCTTCCATTTGATGTCCCACTCTGTACAATCCTGACATGAGCAACACATGATGATGCTTTCTCAAGATGCATTGACATACGAGGAAAGGATTCTGGCCGCACGGAATAATGCGGCTCTTCTGAATTTTAATACCTACGGTATTATTCAAGTTGATGGTAAAGACACGCTGGATTTGTTGCACAGGCTTTCCACGAATGACCTGTTGAATTTGAAAATTGGCGAATGCAAAGGTACGGTGCTTGCAACAGATAAGGGCAGGATTATTGACTACGTACATCTTCTCAAAACAGAACATTCATTGCTGATGCTTTGCTCGTTAAGGCATGAGCAATCAGTGCTCAATTGGATTGATAAGTATACGATCACTGAAGAGATTCATTGCGAGATTATCACTACGAGAATGAAACAATTATCAGTGATTGGCCCGAAAGCAATTGAATGCGTGAATTCTAGGCTGAAACTAGGACTTATATCCAATAGCTGTATTGAGGTCAGTCTCCGAAATGGGAAGACAGCTATGGTTCTGTGTCTGCAAGAATTCGGGTTAACTGCAGTGAGTGTTTTTGGGGAATATGATGACTCGATCATACCGGAAATGTTCAACAACATTGTACAACTCACCGGTGACGATTACGAAACCTTTCGGGTAATGCAGGGCCTGCCACTGATCCATCATGAATTGAGCGAGGAATTCAACCCTTTTGAAGCAGGGCTTTCTCATGCAATCAATTTTAAGAAGGGATGCTATATCGGGCAGGAAATAATTGCGCGTCTTGATACCTATCAGAAAGTTCAAAGGCGACTGGCAGGGCTGATCCTTTCTTCGACGCCTGAACCTTCTTCAAAGAATCCGCTGTATCACTCGGGAAATGAGGTAGGATGGTTAACAAGCGTTGCAACGCATGCATATGAAGGGACACTGTATGGATTGGCCATTCTCCGGAAAGAGATTACTTTTGGTGACAATGTGTCCTATGATTCACATGGAGTCACCCTTTCTGCAAGGGTCGTTGATGT
This sequence comes from uncultured Chitinophagales bacterium, assembly GCA_964633855.1. GTDB lineage: Bacteria > Bacteroidota > Ignavibacteria > UBA10030 > UBA6906 > CAZWIN01. The sequence continues at coordinate 738 of CAZWIN010000346.1, read as the reverse complement.
TCCGGTTTCAATTCCTGTGAAAACGTTATGAAACTAAGCTACACCCGTGAAGAGGTTGAACGATGGAGAGATCGAGTCCACCGCAGAACGCCGCGCCTTGCAGTAAAAACAAAATCCCAGGCACAGAAATTTGTCAACGATGTAGGCTTTTGTTTTGCATTCAAATCTGATAATTCGGAGCTTCCATGTCTGTGGCATGCAGCATGCGGAGAGCGAAGTCCGGTTTTCCCACGACATACGCATAGCGATCCTTACATCTCGTTTGTCTGGAAGCTGAAGGACGTTCTTCCGGCAGAACGAAAGTTGTATTATGGCCGTGTACTTCGGCGTCGTCCGACAATGATCTCCATCGAAATGTTTCCTTTTTTTTATGCGCTAAGTGGTCTCACAGGCAGTGCCGATGATTATGTCCGTGATTTCAGGTTTGGTAATCTCTACTTGCTTGAAAAGACAATCATGTATGCATTGATGGATTCGTCGCCGCAAATCACACGCGGGCTTAGGTTGGCAGTAGGAAAAGGTTCAAGGCATGACAGAATGGAATTTGACAGGGCAATAGCTGATCTTCAAGCAAAGATGTACATTGTGAAAATTGCCGAGCACTATTCACCGTTCACATTTGAATGGGGGTTAGTTCAGAAAGTGTTCAGGCAAGAAGTGAGGAAAGCGCGAAAGATATCAGTCGAAGAAGCTCGTATTACCATTCTCCATAAGTATTTTGAGAACCAGCTCATCTCA
>CAZWIN010000345.1:0-3375 GCA_964633855.1 uncultured Chitinophagales bacterium | reverse complement strand
AGTTGTTCCGTCAACGGCTCTTTGTCCAATCCACCGATGTCATAGACTGTGAATCCACAGTCCTCTGCCAAGCGTTTTGCCACAGTTTTGTCTTCAGGGTAATTGCCGCAGAGGAACATGTCGGCAGCCGTTCCGCCATACACCGGATTGTCCATATTCTCGGCTCCGATAGAATTAAAGCACTTCACAATGCGGTCACTCCCCGTTGCGGCGAGAACCGCTTCTGATGTCTTTCCATACGGCTCAGGCTTCCGGAAAATGGCATTCATGGCATCGATGATGACCTTTCCGTTCACATCGCCAAGTTGCAGTGCCACCGGGAATGCCGTTGACGCAGGGACTGCGAGAAGAATTACCGAAGCTTGTCTGGCGGCATCTGAAACCGGATGTGCGCTGATTTGCAAATCATTGTATGCAATGAGACGCTTGATCTTCTCTTCGTGCGGGTTCCGCGTCCCGAGATAAACGCGATGACCCTTTGCAGCCCATACTTTGGCGAGGCGACCTCCAATGTTTCCTGAGCCAATCACTGCAATATTCATGAGGTATTTCCTTTCTTTCGGAAACAAACAGAATGAAATAAAGCGGGATGAAGGTGTAGATCACAACAGAAACTAAAGGGTGGATGACACTTAATCTATGCGCTGTTTCGCTAACAGGTCAAGCAGCAGCCGGGCCGCTGCTGCGCTGCTGTTTTGCTGCTGTCCAGTGATTAGCAGCCCATCCCGAATTGCGAACGATTGAAAGGGGGCGGCAACCCTGAATGTTGATTCCCGGATCTTTTTCGCCTCATCTTCAATCCGGTATGGTTGTATTCTCATCCCAACGGCTTTGTCAGCATAATCTTCTTCGCTGTTGGCGAACCCTGTCCAGGTCTTCCCTTTCACAAGTAACTCGCCGTTGGATAATCGTGCCTCCAGCAATAGCGCCGTCGAATGGCACACTGCCACGCAAGGTTTCCCAGCTTCATAGAACGACACGAAGAGCCGCTGGAGCTCTGCATTTCCTCTGAACGTATACATTGGTCCCTGGCCGCCAACAAGAAATATCGCATCGCAATCCTTCATGTTCGCGTCAATCAACTTCATTGTACTGGCAAGCATATCAGCGAATGTGTGTTTCTGCAAATATCCCATCGAAATCACATCATGAGCCGAATAACCGCTCGCATCCGTCGGATCAGAGTAGGCATCTATCTTCACCGGTCCGCCAGCAGTTGAGGCAATGTCTACTCCATAGCCACCTTCCTGAAACACCAACAGCGGATGACAAAGCTCTGCAGCCCAGAAACCGATCGGCCAACCTGTTTGCTTCGAAACAGCAGGACTACTGACAACCATCAGAATTGTTCCTCTCGAAAGCGCTCCGTGAGGATGACGATACTCCTCAACAACTTGAACTTGCGACACAGAATCCTCCTGTTGACTGATTGGATTGTAACAATTAAAGATACGGACGAGGCGTTGTCGTCTCAAGAGGGCACAACGAAGTTCGTTACGCACTCTTTGGTATGTAAGGAAAAATGGATATATTTGGCCATGCCTGATTTTACGTTTCGCGGAAGGGTCTACTATAATCCCGTCGAACTTGCTCTCGATCAGATTGGCGGGGCATGGAAGATGCCGATCCTCTGGCGCCTGCGCGACAGAAAGATGCGGTACACAGAGCTCCATCGAGACATTCCTCACATAACCCAAAAAATGTTGACCACACAGCTGAGGGAATTGGAAGCAGATGGCTTTGTCAGCAAGAAAGTATTCCCGGCAGTTCCCCCAAGAACGGAATACTCACTAACAAAGAAAGGGAAGCGCGCAATTAAGATTATTGCAATGCTTCGCAACTATGGGCTGGAATTGATGGATGACCTTGAGATCGATGTGCACAAGCCCCGGAGAGAGCCAGATGCAAACGACATGCAGTGAACGATCACAATAAAGCAAAAGCCACCGCCTAGCATGAAATGAAAGGTGATAAGAGGCCTGGTCCAACCGACCAGGCCTCTTTTATTTCGGTACTGTTCAACCCGAGAGGGCCAGGAATGCCGGTTTCTCCGATTACAAGCCCCCATGGAACTCCAAGCAGGTAACCGTGAACTTTTCTCTTGACTTCTCCGGTTTTTAGTATTATATTAAATCGTCCAAAACAACTATATCATCTGAAACACACATTCCGAGGTGGTCATGGCCGGCATGATGGTATCAACAAAGGAAGTTGCAACGATGCTGCAAGTGACAGAAACAACGATCAAGCGTTGGGCTGACGAGAATGTCCTGCATTGCATCCGGACCCTTGGCGGCCACCGGAAGTTCCTGCTGAAGGACGTGGTCAAGTTTGCCGAATCTAACGGCTATGCCGTCGGCGGTTCAGAGCCGCCGCCGATGTCACAGAAGCAGATGGAACAGTTACAGATCGGTATACATACGCAGAACTACGGAAAAATAGCTGGAGTTTTAAAGGAAGAGGCAATGCAATCTGACCGCGAAGGCCTGACGATGTTGCTGCTGTATCTCTACAAGCAGCACATCCCGCTTCCTGTTGTGCTCGATAATGTCGTCATGCCAGGGTTCGCAGAGATCGGCCGCGAGTGGGAGAAGGGAAACCTTGGCATTGATCAGGAGCATGCTGCTTCGCATGCCATTACAGAGGCACTCGTCCGAACCGTGCAGGAGCTTCATCGGAAGGAGCCGAACAAGAAATCAGCACTGTGCGCTTGCCCCGAGGGGGAACTGCACGAGCTGGGCCTCCAAGGACTGGCGTACAGTCTGGAGTGTGAAGGCTGGAAGGTTCATTATCTCGGCGGCAACACTCCGCTCGAGGCAATTTCCACTGCTATTCGAGCTGAACGCCCGGAGCTGGTGTGCCTTTCGATGACTTCCGTGAGACATCGGTATCAACTCATTGAGAAGCTTGGGAAGGTTGCCTCAGCAGTTCACTCTTACAATGGAAAGCTGCTCATTGGTGGTCAATATGCTCAGAAGCTGAGTCCTGAGGAGGTCGGATGTGATCACATTGCTACTTCAATTCAGGACGCGATCTCGTATTCGCGGGACGCGTTCCAGCTGAAGCCAGGACCAAAGAAATCGTCTGTGAAAAAAGTTAAGCGACATAAACAACAGGAAAAGCCGAACAGTCGGCCAATCATCTTACAATCAAAAGGAGAAGTACAATGAAATCACTCGATGTTCTTGCCAAAGCCCTGCTTATCGTGGGAGGATTGAACTGGGGACTCTGGGGTCTCTTCCAGTTTGATCTCGTTGCCGCCCTCTTTGGTGGCAACAGTGCCGGCATCAGTCGCATCGTCTACAGCCTGGTGGGTATTGCTGCAGTGTATTACGCGCTTGCGTGGAAGTCTGTACAACAACGTGTGGTAGCGCA
>CAZWIN010000344.1:0-3384 GCA_964633855.1 uncultured Chitinophagales bacterium | reverse complement strand
TCGCTTTTACAACACAATAAATCTACATACTGACCTCGAACAAGTCAAGGGCTCAATCCCACAATGCGTGTCCTGTGTGATACGTGTCAACCGTTTCGTCATCATCCTTGGGGTGAATCTGTGTCCCTCATCAAACGTCCACGTTGAATCTATGAATTGCAAGTCACAATGCGTATACACGGCCTTATTCAAGGGTATGTTCCAATGAGTAAATCGCCATCAGGCATCCCTTTTTGAGCATAACTTGAGTCCCACCAACAGTTTTACTTCATTGATTTCAATATTGTTGTGTCTATAGAGCCGCTTGGCATTTATCTGTGGCATTATCACTCAATTGTTGTCTTTTTTCTACAAATGACAATGCTTTCCATTCTGGGATTGGGGTTCGCACTTGGCCTAAAACACGCTCTCGATGCGGACCACCTTGTCGCTGTTTCGACCATTGTCAGTGAAAGAAAGGGGTTATTGAGTTCCTCAATAGTCGGCATGCTTTGGGGATTAGGGCACACTGCGTCGCTTTTTGTTGTGGGGATGTTGATTGTTACTCTCCAAATGCAAATACCGGAAAAGGTCTCTCTTGCCCTGGAATTTAGTGTTGCTGCAATGCTTGTGCTGCTCGGAGGTAGAGTGCTCTGGAAGCTCTCACATGGAGGGAAATATCATTTACATGTTCACAGCCACGGCGGGATGGAGCATATCCACGCCCACTTTCATGACTCCGATGAACTGCACCGTGAACAATATCCAGACCGGGAACATTCACACAATATGCGTATTGGTAACAGGCTCTCAGAAGCAATCAAAAACATTATCCCTTCACGCAGCATGAGATTGCGTTCTATTCTGGTAGGATTGCTGCACGGACTTGCAGGAAGCGGTGCGCTGATGCTTCTTGTACTGACGACAATCCCTTCCCGGGTGGTGGGGCTCGTTTACATCGGTATCTTTGGGATAGGCTCAATGGCAGGCATGCTGTTGATGAGCACCCTGATCAGCATTCCTTTTGTTGTCAGCGCAAACATGTCAGCCAGGCTGAATTTGATAATTCGTGGAGCAGCAGGTTTGTTAAGTTTATGGTTCGGATTGGTTCTTGGATGGCAGATCGGTTTTGTGGATGGATTATTTCGATAGGACTTGGGCTTCCCCTCTCAACGGTCTTTGATGAATGTTCCATCACGAAGCTCGGCCCAAGCTTGCCGTAATTCTGCTTCGGTGTTCATAACAATCGGCCCGCGCCATGCAACCGGCTCACCTAACGGCTGGCCCGAAACCAGCAAGAACCTGACGCCCTTATCCCCTGCTTGGACTGTAACCTCATCGCCATTATCAAAAAGAACAAGCGACCTGTTTCCTGCGAACTCAAGAACTTCACCTTCCGGTGACCCAACACGATCGGTTCTCACAGGCTGTGGATTCGAGGCATCGCGGAATGAACCAGATCCTTCAAACACATATGCAAATGCGTGCTGGTTAGTCTCAACTGGAAGTTTCTTTCTTTTTCCGGGCGGAACCCATACATCAAGATATCGCGGGTTCGCAGCAATACCATCAACGGGACCGCTCTTTCCCCAGAAATTCCCGCAGACCACACGCACAATTGTCCCGTCATCATCGGTCACTTCAGGGATGTCCCGGGCGGTAACATCCTGGTAACGGGGAGTTGTCATCTTCAACGAGGAAGGGAGATTCGCCCACAATTGAAACCCGTGCATTCTCCCTTTTGCATCTCCTCTTGGCATTTCCTGATGAAGTATTCCCCGTCCGGAAGTCATCCACTGCACATCCCCCGCACCCAACGTGCCGCGGTTTCCGAGGCTGTCGCCATGGCTTACTTCACCCGCCAGAACATACGTGATGGTCTCGATTCCCCGGTGAGGATGCCATGGAAATCCTGCAAGATAGTCCTCGGGATTTTCATTCCTAAAATCATCGAACAAAAGAAACGGATCAAATTCCTCTGTTGCCCCGAAGCCGAATGCCCGGCGCAATCGTACGCCCGCACCCTCGATGGTTGGTTCTGACTCAATAATGCTCTTGACAGGACGGATGGACATGCGGACTCCTTGTGAAAGATTCAGGATTCAAGATTCAGGATTCAAGGTTCAGGATAAGAGGTTTGGGGTTTGACTCTGATTTTCCAGTCTCTACTACGTTTTCCTAAACCGACTGACAATGACATGAATAATAGCCGCGTTCAACAAAGCTGCGAGCCCGAGAATAACAACAAATGTAACATGAGAATCCCCTACTTTAGTTCCGAGCAACGCCGTGGCAACCCACTGCACAAACAGGCTCGAAGGCAACGTTACTGCAAATGATAACATCCCTGCAAATTCAGAATTCCCGGTATCGAAGATGCGTATGCAGAGTTCGTAGCAGATCGCCAACCCTGCCAATACCAGATAAATCCAAGCCGCACGGATGACGGGTTTCTTCATTTACCCTTCAAATGATGATCAATATCTCGTGCAATAGAAGCACATCTCAGTTCCTCACCATCTCCGCTGTCCCAGCCTGACACAGTGTTGGGGCCAAGACCCCGTCAATATTACTGTTTGACTCTACTTCACCAACACTCACTTGAAGAGGGGTATACAAGTCGAGGCGATTTGTTCAATATGGCGATGGTCCGTACCACAGCAACCTCCCATGACGTTAAGATGCCTTAGCTGCTTATTTCTTAGGGTGGCATATTCGCGTGCAAGATCGCCCGGAACCCCCGCATCAAGCTCGGGGGCTTCATTCAACTCGGCATGGCTCATTCGCGAGGCGTTGGCGCGCAAGCCACGGATACGTTTCACCCATGGCTCGTCTCCACGCATAACCCAATTGAAGTGGCTGGGGTGAGCGCAGTTAATCATGAAATATGCCGGGTACCCCGAAGTTTCGTCGTCAACTTGCTTTATTGCGTCCCCCAAAGATTGTCCTGCCGGCAGTCGGCCGTCAGTTTCGACTGTGAAAGAAATAACGACGGGCATGTTTGTCTGTTTGGCAGCCCGCGTCAGCCCGACCGCTTCTTCAACGTAGTTCATTGTAATGGCAGTCACCAGATCGGCAGCCGTGTTTGCGAACGTCTCGATCTGCGCTCTATGATAGCTCTCAGCTTCTTTGTCGGACATAGCACTATCCGCTATATACCCATCACCGCGAGGGCCGATACATCCGCTAATAACAATCGGCGTTTGGGGAGTTTCGTATTCGCTACGGATTTCTTCAAGCAGCCTGACAGAACTGCTATTCACTTTTGCGAGTGAGTCTTTGCTGTAACCGAGTTTCTCGCCCCAGTCAGGGTTTGCCCTCCAAGTCGCGGTTTCAAGAATGAGACCAGTCTGGAACCTTCCGGCAAGTTCGGCATAGGTCGCAAAGTACTTTCGAAGGGACCTT
>CAZWIN010000343.1:0-3405 GCA_964633855.1 uncultured Chitinophagales bacterium | reverse complement strand
CGGAGATAACATCAACAATATTGGCCGCCGTGCGGACTTCGTCTATTTTGGTATCAGGAATGCGCATTGGGAGAGGACTACTGCTGTGAATCTACACAAAAGCAGGTGGAGAGGCAAGATGGGTGAAGGGTGATAATGTGCTGATGGGACTTTGTCAGGGTTGAATATATTCAACCCCCACCGGGCCTTCACGGTTAAGCAACCTGAGTCACGGTCCTCATTTCTCAACGCCCCAGATGAGACAAATCCTTCGAAGGGAACGGGCAGCCAGCGTATTTCTTTGGTGCATTGTTCGTGAGAGTTTCGGACGGGCTTCGTATGTTTGCGTTTGCGTGTTGAGCCGGGAGAACGTTGCTTCAAGAAATCGTTCGGGTAAGCAGCTTGTTTTCTTCGAGGGCTTCGGGTATCACCGCTCTTTCGGGCTTGCTTCGCTCTTCCTTCGTAGTTCCTTCGTACTTCCTTCTTACATCCTTCGGGTGGACACCAAATCTCCACGGATTCGCCACTTCACTCAGAACTGAACACTGCTGTAAACACGCGAACTGTTTCCTGTACGGTCGCATCACCCCGAGCTCGATTTTCGTTCTTGTGACGATGCTGTTTTCGGATTGGCATGTTGCGTGATGAGTTGTTTCCTGTCCGGCGACCACAAATTCATTCACAACGGAAAGGGAAGAACAAATGCTGAATCTGTTTTCCAACGGCAATAAGGGTTTGATTAATCAAACCCCTACTGGTCGGATCAGCGATCCGACCTACAATATCGCTATCTCGCCAGATCTGCTCACGACGTCTATTTCCGGCACTTATTTTTTATTTGGCGCATTCATCAAAGCATTATCGAAATCGATGGCTGAGCGGGGGGCGAATAAGAAGCGAGTTGCGATTTCGGTGCTTACTGCTTTTGGGCGCATGGTACCGAAATCGCTTGAAACAGAGGTCTGAATTCACTTGAGTGCAGCGTTTCGATTTCGAATGTTTTCTTTCCGCCGCTTTCTGCTATGAAAATAACTATGCAGCTTTTGGAAGTTCCTCGATAGTTACTTTGAGTCCAAGGGTTTCGAGTCTGCGGACGAGCCGTTTCCTTAGAATGAGTTGACTGCGTTCATCAATGTAGTCAGCACCAAGATCATGATAGGTTGTTCTTCGAGAGAGCATGTGATAGATGATGACAAGGATTGAGTGGTTAACAGCAACGAGCGCCCTTTTGTTGCCAAGTCGTTTGGCCAGCCGATGGTATTGGCTTGAGAGATATGACTTCCGTGTACGAGAAGCTGCCCAGGCAGCCTGGGTCAAAGCCGAACGTAAGTATGGATTTCCTTTCCCAATTTTTTCACGCTTCCGTTTTCCGGCAGATTCACGGTTTCCCGGACATACGCCGGCCCAACTCGCGATGTGGCGATCAGAAGGAAACGCCGTCATGTCTACACCTGTTTCGGCTATGATGTCCTCAGCGAGTTCGTGTGCAATCCCTGGAATGGCATCAATCATCTCGCATGCCTGGCGTATGAATGGGTCAGAGCATTCCGTGATGACCTTCCCGATCCGTTCGTTGGCGCGTTCAACAGCAGTTTCAATCTCGTCGTATCTCGATAGTAATTCACCGAGTACCCAACGCTGGTTTTCCGTCAGCCGTCCGTTCAACGCGCGACGAAGTTCCGCTTTCTTGTCCCGTAGTCGTTTGTGTGACATCTCTGCCATCTTTTCAACGTCAGTCTCTCCGGCAGCCAGCGCATGCAGCATAGCACGACCGCTGACGCCGAGTGCATCAGTCGCCACCTGGCCGAACTTGATGTTCCCGCTCTCTGCCACCTTGTGGATCCGGTTGGCAATCCGTGTACGCTCACGCGTTAAGCTTTTCCGGTATCGTGTTAGTTCGCGCAGTTCCCGAATCTCCACGGGTGGAATGAAGCTGGCTCTGAGTAAACCATGCTGCAACAACTCAGCAATCCACTCACAGTCTCGAACATCTGTCTTGCGGCCAGGGACATTCTTGATATGTTGTGCATTCACCAGAATTACCTTGACCGAACACTCCAAGATGTTGAAGACTGGCCGCCAGTATACTCCGGTGCTCTCAATGGCAGCGTGGCTGCATCCCTCAGCAACAAGCCAATCCAAGAGGTGGAGAAGATCGTCGGTCATCGTTGAAAATGTCCTGACGGTTCTTCCTGTGTCCTTCAAAAGACAAACAACCGCTGTCTTGGCATGGACATCAATGCCGGCACAACACTCATACATGGTTTGCATGAGAACCATCTCCTTTCTTCCACCGGAAGCAAAGAGCCCAACATGGATAGGTTCTGCTATGCGTGCTTCCCACTACTTCGGGGCAACAGTCAATGGTGCCTTACGGGCTCTCGGGGTCAAACTTTTCCTCGGGTTCGCAACACCAGAAAGTGGCAACCTCTCTTGCTCCGGTGGGTATACAATCTACAACATCGCTGCCCCATTTTCATTTGCAATAGTGAAGCGAAGCTTCATGACAACTTTTCAAAAAGAAAGCGGCACCTGACACCTTTTACTCAGCAGGTCGGATCAGCGATCCGACCTACAATCCAACAATTCTATTCACCCAAAAATTCATCTATGATCCTGTAAACACTCTCTGGATTATCATACCACATGAAAAGCCGGGTATCCGGCACAACATGAAATTGGAACATGGGATTCCCCGACTCCCTTGCGTCTTTCCATACATCCTGATGAAAATACTTGAGGTACAACTTGGCGGGGTTTGCTGACGTAGTATCATCTGCGGAATCGACAGGCAGGATACCCTTGAAATCTGGCATCAGAACCAACGTTGGAACTTTCAACTCCTTGTACCGCGGCGACACATCGTGTGCCATCCACTCAATCAAGTACCTGATCATCACCTGCAAAGGCACATCTGCCGATTCTTGGAAGAAGCGACTCCCCTGCGTCGAGTCTTTACAATAGTCATCGGCAGTCCACATATTCGCATCCCATGTTTTCTTTGTTACCGTCTTGAACCACCGTGGGGCCCAAAACGCATCAACAACCCTTGCTCGTTTTTCCGGGGTGTATTTCATCTCCTGCGTCCATAACCATTGTCCATCCACTTGGCTCGCATAGTAGCGATATGGCGACCCGCCAACGATAATCATCTTGCCAATCTTCCCGGAATGGTTCAATGCGAGATTCAGCGCCACCTGAGTTCCCGTCACAAAATGCACAACGACAATCGGCTTGTCCAACTTTTCCTTGTTGATCAGGTTGAGTATTCCGGCTACGATGCCGTTTGTCCACGTGAGTTGGGAATAACTTGTTCCGCTGTCGGGCATGGGCGGGGCCGGAGTACCTCCGAACCCTGCAGGCGTGACGGCGTAAATGCTGTATTGACTCGCGTACTTCTCTACCAGACCATCAAACACCTCGCTC
>CAZWIN010000342.1:0-3412 GCA_964633855.1 uncultured Chitinophagales bacterium | reverse complement strand
GACACCCTTTACTGTGATATAACGTGAGAGTACCAGAGAATCAATAACTCCCTCACAATACGCCCAGAAGGCTTCTGTTTTCGGGCGGAAGTTCAGTTGGACCCACTGGATGCTTGGCGGGCAAGTTGCCATCCCCCGCTCCAGGGCAATGAAATAATCCGACGGAATCAACGTATCGGAGTCAACAGAATGCACCCATTCAGTTTCAACAGCGATTGTTCCCTTGTTGCGCAAAGCGGATAATGTTTTTGCCTCCGGATAGAACCGGCATCGCGCAGGAATTTGCAGATTGGACAGTGCCGGGCCCACAATGGTGTGAATGTTTTCAAGGTCACTGGTAACAATAAGAACTTCTGAAGGATAACATGTTGACCGTTGAGCATGGGCTAGCGAGGAGAGCAATTCACGCAGATACTCTTCCCTTCCCGCATGGACTGGGATAAGCAGGGTTGATCGAATATTTTCCAACTCAGTGATCTCGCTTGCCGGTATGCTGATCGCCATCCATGGCTTTTCTGAGGCTAAGTGGCCTCATATCCGTCCAGACAGATGTGATGTATTCCAGGCACTCCTCTTTTGTGCCGCTATTTCCTGAGTCCTGCCAGCCCGGTGCATTATCACGATCGGCAGGCCAGATCGAATACTGCTCTTCATGGTTGACGACCACTTTGTAATTGCGAATTGGTTCCATGGATTGTTCTTTCACTGTGTCCGGTACGATGCCGCGCGATCAAGGCATTTCCAGGGTGCGCAGAAAGGCATCACTGAGAAGTTGAACAACGGGCTGACGCAGAAGAGAATAGTGATTGGCTTCGAATGTTTGTTCGACAACCGGTGAACGTGAGTATGCCCCCCAACGTGTCCGTGATAATCCGGGAACCCCGCGTAGAGTCTCTTCCGCCCAGCCGATAAACAACGGTGCTTGTATTTCTGTTGGCCTGAAATTCTTCAGCATATGATAATGATGATTATAGAGCTTTGCCTGATTGTTAAGCGCAGCCATGATCGCCTCGTGCGGTATGTTCAAACCGGCAAGCAACTGTGATAAGTACTCTATGCGTTGTTCAATCGGTACGGACAGAATGTCCTCCGAGGCGGATTGTACGCGCTGAATGATCTCATCTACGGAATCTGCCAGCATTCCCAATTCTTCCCGTGCGATTTCTTTCAAACCATCCAGCAACTGTTTCCAGAAAACCCCGTCAAGTTGAAACCGGTTTTCTTCAGGCAGATATGAATCAAACAGGCCGACATAACTGACGGGCCGGCCAAGTTGTTCAAGTACACGTGCCGTTGCCAGTGCCAGTATTCCGCCAGTGGAATGGCCGACAAGTACCAATGTGCCTTTATACTCGGAGGAAATAAGCCCTGCGTAGCTGGTTGCCATCTCCTCAACAGTTGCATACTCTTGAGTCGGGTCGAGAAGGGCGCGTGATCGAATCCCATAGATGCCACGCGTCCTGCCCGCCGTGTCGGCGAACGCCTTGTAATGATGGATTTGTCCACCAATTGGATGAATACAAATTATTGGCGGAGCGTTTGGGTTCGGTTTTAACGTCAAAAGAGAAGCCAGAAGGTTACTCGATTGCAGGGGTGCTGCATTGGTTTTAAAAGAACGGATGCGCTCTTCAAGCAATGCGACTGTCGGAGCTTCAAAAAGACTTTGCAGAGGAAGTTCGACACCGAAGGCAGTGTTCACGCGGGCAAGAAGAGAGATCGCGAGCAGAGAGTGGCCACCGAGAGCAAAAAAATCATCGAGCACACCAACATTCTCTGTTTTTAACACGTCAGACCAAATGGCAACGAGAGTTGTTTCGCTTTCATTGCGTGCGGCAACATATGGCATGGGCAGTGAGGCGCGCGACAGTTCCGGCTGGGGCAGCGAGGTGCGGTCGAGTTTACCGGTGGAAGTCAAGGGGAGCGCCTCAAGGTGAACAAAACATCCGGGAATCATGTAATGCGGAAGGCTCTGAAGGAGGAATTTCCTTATCTCCTGCACCGGTAAAGCTTCGCCGTTCCTTGAGGTGTAATAAGCAACCAACTGTTGGTTACCCTGTGTGTCCTCGTGAATAAGCGCTACAGCATCACGAACCTCGCTATGCTGTCTGAAGATGGCCTCAATTTCCTCAAGCTCAATCCTGAATCCGCGCAGTTTGCGCTGATGATCAAGTCGCCCGAGAAATTCAATATTGCCGTCGGGAAGGTATTGCACAAGGTCCCCCGTTCTGTACATGCGCGCACCTTGCACAGAGGAAAATGGATCCGGCAGGAATCTGTCCGCAGTAAGATCGGGCCGATGTGCATAGCCGCGCGCCACGCCCATTCCTCCGATGTACAGTTCTCCCGGAACTCCAACGGGTACTGGCTGAAGAAATGTATCGAGTATATATGCCCGGGTATTGATGATCGGCCTTCCGACGGGTACACGCGCAAAGGAAGCGGCTTTATGGTCCACCACACAACAAGAATGGTAGAGGCAGCACACGGTCGTTTCTGTAGGCCCATATCCGTTGGCAATGGTGATGCTGCCTGGTAATTCGTTGATAGAATGGGGAAGAAGCGCTTCACCTCCGCTCAGCACAAGCCTCAGGGTCGAAAGCTCTTGTGCATGCTCCTGCAGCTTTCCAAGTACGGACGGTACAGCGCCCATAATACTGATACGCTCCTGCAGAATTTCCCGGGCAAGAAGCTTCACATCAAGTTGCTCATCTGTGGCCGACAGTACCAGTGTTCCTCCGACGGATAATATGGGGAGGATTTCTGCGAGTGATGCATCAAAGGAAGCTGACGTCAGTTGCAACACGCGGTCGTTCTTTGTCGGTTTGTAAGAACGAATGAACGAAACAACAAGGTTGAAGATACTCTTGTGCTCTACAACAACACCCTTGGGTACACCGGTAGAGCCTGAAGTGTAGATGATATACGCTGCGTTGTTCGGTGACAGACGAAGATCGGGATTACGTAACGTCGTATTGGCTTGCTCCAGGGTGTTAACGCAGAGAACGTGTTTTGCCGGTAGGGGGAGAGTTTCTGCAAGAGTTGTTGAAGTGAGAAGAATGGCAGCGCCGGCATCCGCCATAATTGCAGTATTCCGCTTTATCGGGCTGGAGGGATTGAGAGGGAGATACACCGCGCCTGCTTTGAAAATACCAAGCATGGAAACGATGGATGCAACAGACCGCTCCATACACACGGCAATGGGTTGTTCCGCGCCTGCCCCAAGCTGCATCAGATGCCGGGCAAGATTATTTGCACGGTCGTTCAATTCGCGGTAGCTGACCTCCTCTGCTTTGTGAAGAAGGGCAACATCATCAGGAGTTCGCGCTGCCTGCTCTTCAATAAGACGATGAACAGGTGTGGTGCTCTGGTCGGCAATCTGCGTAGCATTCCACTCCACCAGGAGTCGCTCACG
>CAZWIN010000341.1:0-3435 GCA_964633855.1 uncultured Chitinophagales bacterium | reverse complement strand
GAAGATCTGGGCGCTTTGGGTTCCGAGTTTCTGCTCGGCGAAGGAAAGGATTTTCTTCAGTTCTTTTCCGGAGCGTGCTATTGCCGAACGAAGGCGTTCAATCTCTGCGGGAACATCGGTTGCGGCAATTTCCCGCATCTTCACGTGAGGGATATGCTTCCGGTACACATATGCCGGCCCTGTTGCAATACCCGGCGAGGCAGCAATCCCCTTGATGATAATTTCGTGGTGTTCTGGTGTGTCCATACGTATTTTCTTCTGGGGTTAATGCCCTGACGCTTACGTCGTCATTCTCACACGCCCTTGGCGAGAATCCGGAATCTGGATGCCCGAGAGAAACTCCCGGACAACAGCGTTCGGGGACATGATTCGGGCATGACAAGATATCTCACGTGCGGCGAGATAATTTATTCTTCGTCGAATCCGCGTTCAAATAACGCCACTACAGCAGCGGCTGCTTCTTCCTCGTCGGGTCCGTCGAATTTCAGAACAAGAGTTGATCCCTGTTCGGCGGCGAGGGTCATTACACCAATAATGCTCTTTCCGTTAATCTCAAAACTATCGCGCTGAATAAAGAAATCCGCTTTGAAGCGGGCGGCGGTTTTTACAAGCGCTGCCGCGGGACGAGTATGCAATCCTGCGCGGTTTTTTATGGTGACCTGACGTTCGACCATACACACTACGTTCTCCTGTTCAGGAGAACACCGGAAAACCAGAGCAGCATTTCCGTTGCCCGGTTTTTTGGAATCCGGGCAAGCATGGATATTGCAAAGCCGGTATCCTTCCGGATTTGTTCGCGTGCAGATTCAAGTACGCCATATTTTTCATAAAGAGACCGTACTTCGGAAACGAGGGTGCGTGAACGCTTATCGTGACGCCGGCTCATGACGGCTTCGAGCAGTTTCCGGTCCTTTCTGTGCGAACGCTGATATGCTTGAATAAGGAGAAAAGTCTTCTTCCCTTCAAGAATATCGCCTCCGATTTTTTTGCCGAAGGCTTTCTGATCGGCGACAACGTCCAGCAGGTCATCCTGTACCTGAAACGCCCTGCCGAGGTAATGCCCGAATGAACGCAGGCTGCGAATCTGTGATTGCGTGCCACCGCCGATGATTGCCCCCATTTCCGTTGACATGGAGATGAGGCGGGCAGTCTTCTTTTCAATCATGCCAAAATAGTCGTTGAGCGATACACTTGATTGATACTCAAATGCCAAATCGAGCGCCTGTCCTTCGCACACTTCAAGTAATCCTTCGGTGAAAAGAGAAGCCGCCTGTTTGATATGAGGCGTCTTTGTTCTTAACAACTGTGCGTATGCTTGTCCAAGGAGTACGTCGCCGGCGAGCAGGGCAGTGTTTGTATTCCATTGTTTATGGACTGTAGGCTCACCGCGGCGTGTACCAGCGTTATCCATGATGTCATCATGCACGAGTGTAAAGTTGTGCATTGTCTCAACGGCAGCGCCCGCGTCAAGTGCCCGGCGGAGTGTTCCACCAACGGCCTCGCATGAAAGAAGGAGAAGTATTGAGCGAACCCTTTTGCCTTTCGCTCTGTGGACGTACGTACATGCCTCAGAGAGGTCTTTCGCCTTCCGGTCTCCGCTGATAGATGCGACGCGGCGATCCATGAGTGTACGAAGATGCTCGTAGCGTTTATGAAATCCGGTATCGCTCATGCGGTGGATTCCACAAGGCGGGCGCTTCGTAAAGCGGCCGGGTTTGCCGAGCCGGTAAGGAACATGGCTCCCCTCAGCTGGTGCGCCCATTGCTCAATGAGGTTTGCAAGGCCGCGCTTTTTGTGTTTTTGTAAAGCCTGCAGCATCGGGCGCGCGGCGCCAACCAGATCGGCTCCGAGAGCAATACATTTCGCTGCATCCATGCCGGATGAAATACCGCCAGAGGCAATAAGCGTGAATGAGGAAGAAGAGTTCCTCAGAGCTGCAACTTCGCGCAGTGCATGAACGGTGGGGATTCCCCAATCCCAGAAACTACCGGCAAAATCCTTTGTCTTACGACGAAGCACCTCCACGCCAGCCCAGCTTGTTCCTCCGGCACCCGCGATATCAATGTGCCGTACGCCGGTATCAAGTAATCGCTGTGCGACGTTCGCTGAAATACCGGCGCCAATTTCCTTGACAATGACAGGTACAGAAAGGGATCGTACAAGCCTGGCAATTCCTTCGAGCACACCCCTGAAGTCGGTGCTTCCTTCGGGTTGTAAAAATTCCTGAAGAGGGTTCAGGTGTACTGCAAGGGCGTCTGCCCGGATAAGGTCAATTAATCTCTTTGCCGGGTCAGCAGTTTGCATCCTGGCGACTTCTGCAGCGCCGATGTTTCCAACAACCGGAATGCTTCGGGCGGCTTCACGCACAACACTGAATGTCCGGTGGAACTGAGTGTCTTCGAGAGCCTGCCGCTGGCTTCCGACTCCCATTGCTATTCCATACTCCTCGCATACTTCGGCGATATCACTGTTGATTTTCAGTGCGCCTGCATACCCGCCGGTCATGCAGGAAACAATCAAAGGCAGTTTGAGCGGTTTCCCGAGTAATACAGTTGTAGTATCAATTCCGGCAAGAGACATCTCAGGAAGAGCGTTGTGTACGAATTCGAGGCGTTCAAGTCCGGTGGTCTTGTACCGAAACCCGACTTCCCGCGAAAGAACGATGTCCACGTGTTGCTTCTTGCGGGAAGTGGTGGTACGGGACGCTTTCCGTGACATTCGTAGTCATGTTTGGAATTTTTGATGAGGATTGTGTGAAAAAAGTAACCATTTCAATAAAGATAAGCAAGAAATCCGCTCTTGAGGTGTGGTAACTCAAACTCTGTGTGTGTGCTTCTGCTCACCGACTTTTCTTGATTATCTAGCTATACTTTGGTATCTTAATGCGATTTTCAGGATGTAGCTGTTACATACCACTATGAATAACTGACTTTATGCGCGCTATTATTCCCGTTGCAGGTGTCGGCAGCAGGCTCAGGCCTCATACATACATGCTTCCCAAGGTGCTTTTGAATGTTGCCGGTAAGCCGATTCTCGCGCATATTCTTGACAAGATTATCAACGAGGGGATCACCGAGGCCACGTTTGTTGTCGGCCACATGAGTGACAAAATACGGGAATATGTTTCAACGGCGTATCCGGATTTTACCTGTGAATACATAGAACAGGAAGAGCGGCTCGGGTTGGGGCATGCTATTTATCTTTCCCGTCATACCATCAGCAATGAGCCGGTTCTTATTATCCTTGGCGATACGATTTTCGATGTGGACCTCGGCCCGGTATTGAAGCAGCCGGTTTCTTCTCTTGGCGTAAAGTATGTTGAAGACCCGCGCAGGTTTGGCGTCGCCGAGATGGTGAATGGCCACATCTCCCGCCTGGTTGAGAAGCCGGAAACCCCGATCAGCAATCTGGCGATAGTCGGATTATATTATCTCA
>CAZWIN010000340.1:0-3444 GCA_964633855.1 uncultured Chitinophagales bacterium | reverse complement strand
GTCCGGCGATGATGTAGGCTAAGGCGCGGACGGTTATTTCCGCGTCGCTTGCGATTCCACGGCGGGTCCAAGCCTCATCGCTCATGTGCCGGAACATGAGAATGGTTGACTGACGAACGTGCTCGAATTCTTTGGCAAGCTCACTAAGTTTGCAATTGCTAAAGTTACCGTATTGGATGTACGGATCCTGATCGAAACCGGGGAGTTCTGCCTTATCATTGCGCGAGAAGCGCAATGACCTGTACGCGAAAATACGTTCGGAATCAATCATGTGGCCGACGACCTCCTTGATGCTCCACTTCTCAGGGGCATAGCGATGATTTCCCTGAGCATCGGACAGGCTGCCTAACAATTTCTGCGTATCAGCATGTTGCTGTTGCAGGGTTTCGATAATATCTCCCTTGCGCACAAGCATGACATACTTGTGGTAGTAAGGGAGGTATTCGTTTTGTTCCGGGAAGTGTATTGTCTCCATAGTGGCCTGCGGTTATTTGTTATTGGTTCGCTGATAGTCGAGTGCATACGATGGCGTTGGAATACCTGCACCCAGCTTTGGGTCGTTGACCGGCTGCGATGCGTGCAGCGCAAGAGGGACAATCCCCGCCCAGATCGGAAGCTGGTAATCCTCTTCGTCATCTCCCGGCGGCCCGGTGCGTATCTTTGCCGAAGCGGTTTCGATGGTCATTGCGATGACTGTTGTTCCGTCGAGCTCCTTCCGGTTTGGTTTACGTGCATCATTCCATCTTCCGCGCGCTACGTGCTCGGTCAGTGCCTTCAATGCTTCAATTTTCTCTTCATCATTCTCCAGCAAACGCCCTCTGCCGAACACCACCGCCGAACGGTAATTCATGGATGAGTGAAACACCGAGCGGGCGAGGACAAGCCCGTCAACCAGAGTGAAGGTAACACAAAGCGGATTGTTTTCCGCGATGTGTTTCAGCATCCGGTTTGCAACTGCGCCGTGGAAGATGATCTCGTCATTGAGCCGGGCGTGAATTGTCGGGATAACAAACGGCTGGCCATCTACAATGTATCCGACGTGGCATATTAATGCCTCGTCAACGATACGATAGATGGTTTCCTTGTCGTATGAGCCGCGGTTCGGGTAGCGCTTGAGCTTATTGGTTTCGGTGATCGGGAATTCAGGCATAGTGTCCTGTGATATTTAGTTTTGGCTCTTTTGTTCACGTGAAGGCGCCGGAAATACAAAAGTGCTTCGAGAAGGCTGATTCACTGCCTGGTTGCAACAAGCTTTATACTGTAATCGCGAGGTGGATGTTCCTCATCAAGCTTCGGATACGGGTTGACAGCAACAAGCTGAACGGTATACCCACGCAGTGATATTTGCTTTGGCCCTTCGGTAGTGTTGAGCGGGGCATTTGTTTCCGATACTGAAACAACCACTTTGGCGTTACCTGCCGAAATACAAACCGCTCCTGTTGGACATCGTGAGTCTTCGGCAATGGATTTGAACGTGATTACCAGATCAGCATCAGGGATGATGGCACTTTGTCCGAGCTTGAGGTCGAACTCTTTCCCCAGCCTGACTTCTGTCAATCCGTCTGTGAATGAGCTACACGCGAATGTCAAGGCGGATAGAAGAAGGATGAAAAGTTGCGTTCTCATAGTGTTTACCTCCGTGAATGATTGTAAAATATATGCACTGTGTTTGCGAATGGCAAGGATAGAACAGGCTTGCGATCCGGGCTCGCTTCTGCATGCCTCGTTCCCTTTGATGCCGTCACGGCGCAAGGGGAATTCCTGGGTGCCGTGACGGTCAACGAATAGGGTGATGCTTTGCAAGATGGTTTCGCCAAAATGGTGGTGGTAGTAACGCCCAGACGGGGTTCCATAAGTACCCTCAATCATTCACGGGGAATTAAAGTGCGGCGTCTACTGTTGGCCACGATGCTGAGTTTTGTTACATTGTTGGGGCATGAAGAATAGTATCACATTCTCCAACCGCACCAACTGGCACCGCGAACCTAACGGGCTTAGCCGTTTGCTGGAAGAAATCCGGAGTGCGGGCAGGGAGGTAATAGACCTGACTCTCTCGAATCCCACGGAAGCAGGCATTTCGTATCCTTCAAAGGAACTGTTGCATGTGCTGGCTCAGCCGGAAGCGCTTCGCTATCAGCCGGATCCGCGGGGAATGCTTGCAGCACGGGAGGAGGTTGCCAAGTATTACTCGGCTAAAGGAATTGTGGTTGATACTGATTCCATTCTCCTTACCGCAAGCACAAGCGAAGCCTACGCATTTGTTTTCCGGCTTTTGTGCGGGCCGGGAGATTCCGTCCTCATTCCCACTCCATCGTACCCGCTGTTTGAGTTTCTTGCACAGGTGAACGATGTTGCCTGCCAAAGTTATAAAATTCAATATGACGGAGCCTGGCACATTGATTTGGCTTCTATTCGCTCCGCCATTACGGACAAAACAAAAGCAATTGTTGTCGTCAGTCCGAACAATCCTACCGGATCATTCCTGAAGAAGAACGAACACGAAGAGCTTGCTTCCATCGCACGAGAAGCTGGATGCGCATTAATTGTTGATGAAGTATTTGCCGACTACGGTTTTGACATTGACAACGACAGGGTAGCTTCAACCGCGGGTGCATCCAATGCATTGACCTTTACACTGAACGGTTTATCCAAAATGGCTGGACTCCCTCAGTTGAAATTGGGATGGATTGTCGTCAGCGGGGAAGATGGGGTGAAGAAGGAAGCGCTTGCCAGGCTCGAGATTCTTGCCGATACGTTTCTTTCGGTGAATACTCCCGTTCAAGTCGCGTTACCGGAAATTATGAAGCTTGGAGTACAGACGAGAGAATCAATACGAAAAAGGGTAATCAGCAACTATGAATACCTTCGCTCGAGAAACAATACCGGTTCATCCTGCTCGTTGCTTCATGCCGAAGGAGGGTGGAATGCAGTGCTGCGTGTTCCCAGCACACGAACAGATGAAGAATGGGCACTGTTGTTGTTGGAAAAGTGTGGAGTGTATGTGCAGCCGGGATATTTCTTCGACTTTGAGGGTTCGGCATATCTTGTAGTTAGTTTGTTGCCGGAGTCTGCAACGTTCCGGTATGGTATTGAACGGATCCTTTCTTTAATAGAAGGCTAGCTGCTCGATGGTTCAATTTCTGCCTCCTTTGGCAGGATCAGATGTGAGATAACCACCTCGCACGGTAGCTCCTATTACGATTGCTGCTGTGGCAAGGACGATGTTCTTGATGATGTATTGTCCCTCCAGTGTGGGAGCATACGGAAATTGCGTGAACGTCTCATAGGGGAAAAAAAAGAGCGGGGTTACTGTTCCCAGCATCTGCATAAACAAGAGAAGCAACGTAGCGCGTACGAAACGGCCCGTCATTAATCCCACACCGATCAGACATTCCCATGTTGCCAGAACAGGGATACTCACGCTTGAAGGAACCAACCCGAGTG
>CAZWIN010000339.1:0-3465 GCA_964633855.1 uncultured Chitinophagales bacterium | reverse complement strand
TATTGAAGTGCAGGCATCTGAAACCGAACGTGAAAAAGAGCGATATCCGGTCAAGTTTGAAATCAATATGCTCCGTTGCATCTTCTGCGGGTTCTGTGAGGAGGCCTGTCCGGAAGAAGCCATTGTGATGAGTGATGAATATGAACTTGTTTTCACCAAGCCGGAAGATGCAGTGTATGGGAAAGACAAGTTGCTTATGTCCACCGAACGTTTGAAGACGAGGCTGGATTTTTTACGACAGGCACGTTGATCTTTCGCGCCGCCATATCTGCAAAGTGTGAGGTTTCCGTTCCGCCTTCAATTTGTAATTCTCTCCCGAAACTCGTTAATTAAGCCTCAAATTCGCAACTTTGAGCGCTTTCATACATGTCCCCATTCTGGATTGAGGTTCTTGGCATACTGCTGCTGATCCTGCTGGTGGGATTCTTCTCTGCCTGCGAGGTTGCAGTCCTTTCCACCCGCAAAAGCCGTATGCAGGAGCTTGCCGAATCAGGCAACAAAAGAGCTTCTGTCATTCTCGGATTCCAGAACAATCCCGAGCAATTCCTTGCGACAGTTCATGTCGGCGTTGTTTTCTCTCTTATTTTTGCGTCCGGTCTTGGGGGGATTGTCGGCTTTCAACATCTTGTCCCTGCACTGAGTGCAAGCACCACCTTGTGGATCAGTGAAGGGAGTGGCTGGATTTCCCTGACAATAATGGTTGTAAGCATTGGCTCCATGGTTGTAGTTTTTGGTGAACTTGTCCCGAAATCCATGGCACTGAGGTTTGCCGAACGTATTGCCCTGCTTGTTGCCACACCGATTCTTGTCTTTGCTTCCGTATTTCGTTTTCCGGTCAAGATTCTGACTCTCGCAAGCAACCTGTTCCTCGCACCGTTTAAGGACAAGGCGACGTTCACCGAATCCAGAATATCGGAAGAGGAGTTCAAGCTAATGTTGGAGGAGGGGACAAAGACAGGCGTTATTGACAAAACAGAGCATGAGCTGATTGAGAGCATCTTCGAGTTTACAGATACCACGGCGAAGGAAGTTATGATTCCCCGCCCGGATGTTGTGGCGATCAACATTGCCATGCCGCGGGAGGAGATCGTCAAGACTGTGTTGGAGGAGGGCTATTCACGCATGCCTGTGTACCGTGATAGCATTGATAATATTGTCGGTGTGGTTTATACAAAAGATCTACTCGGCCTTCTTGAGCATCGTAACCTGATAGTAATACAGGATATCATCCGCCCGGCATACTTTATTCCGGAGACAAAAAAAATTAGCCAGCTCATGCGGGAACTGCAGCAGAGAAAACTCCACCTCGCCGTAGTGATTGATGAGTTTGGAGGGACGGAGGGAATCGTCACCATGGAGGATATTCTGGAGGAGATCGTCGGGGAAATCCATGACGAATACGACGAAGACCTCAAGGATATCGAGTCAAGTGCGGATGGGTCGTTCATTATAAACGCGCGGCTTTCGGTGAGAGACTTCAATGAACGATTCCAAGCAGAAATTCCGCAAGGGGACGAATATGAGACCCTCAGTGGTTTCCTCCATAAACTCACCGGACGCATCCCCGATCTGAATGAAGAGATTCGATTTGAGAATCTCTCATTTGCAATAATTAAGAAGAGTCAGCGGCGTATCCGCCTCGTCAGAGTGAGAAAGAGCGAGAAGCCGATTGTTGCAACTCATGCCGATCAGGCGCCGTCCTCATCATGAGCATGCTTCGGGAAGTCATCAAGAGGAGTCTCCTTTTTCTCCGTAAGTTCTCCAGTCAGATTATTCCCGTCTATTTCTCCCAACCGGCCGCATATGCAAGGCAGCTGACGGACAAACCCTGGTCACGCCACTCTGAACTCGTCGGTGTTCAGATGAATGAAAGCGGTCAACTTGCCCTGTTGAAGGAATTTTCTTCTGCCTGGAAGAATGAGTATGAATCAATACCGCACGTGAAACCCGACTCCCCTCATCAGTATTATCTTGAGAATTCAACGTATGGAAGCGTTGATGGAGAAGTGCTGTATTGCATGTTGAGAAAGTTCAAGCCTTCATTGATGCTGGAAATCGGATCAGGAAAATCAACATTACTCTCTGCGCAGGCTCTGAAAAGAAATGCGGAAGAAAAAGCGCCATGTCATTTTATCGCGGTCGAACCTTATGCGGATAAAACACTGAAGGCCGGCATGCCCGGGCTGTCTCGTCTGATCGAAAGTAAGGTCCAGGATGTTCCGATGGATGAATTCCTCAAGTTGAGAGAAAACGACATCTTATTCATTGATTCAAGCCATGCTTTGTATATCGGGAGTGATGTTCAGTATGAATATCTGGAAATCATTCCACGCTTAAGCAAAGGGGTGATCGTCCACGCTCACGACATCTTCCTCCCGGCGGAGTACCACAAAACCTGGGTCAAAAACGACTATCGGTATCTATTCTGGACCGAGCAGTATGTGCTCCAGGCGTTTCTTGCGTTCAATGATAGTGTTGAAGTGCTATGGGGAAGCAGCTTCATGCATGTGCGCCATCCTCATCTTTTGGAGCAGGCCTTCAGTTCCTATGAGCGTACGAAAAGATGGCCAGGAAGCTTCTGGTTCAGGAAATTACGGTGAAGCCTGTTCTTTCCATTCTTATCACCACGTGGAATACCAGGGAACTCACCATGGGACTTCTTGAGTCACTGAAGGCGCATCCGCCTGAGGTTCCTTTTGAAGTTATTGTAGTGGACAATGCTTCAAGCGATGGCACTGCTAAAGTGATCGAGCAACGTTTCCCGAATGTAGTTCTCATTATGAACCGGGAGAATGTTGGTTACGCCCGAGGAAATAACCAGGCATATAGTGTTGCTGCAGGCGAATTCTTGTTGCTTCTTGGAAGCGATACAGTCGTCATTGATGCAAGCATCGCAAAGATGGTGGAGTATTTACGCCGCGTCCCCGATACAGGCGCAATTGGTTGCCGGCTACTCAATCCTGACCGGTCACCACAGAGGTCATGCAGAAGATTCCCGACGCTCTGGGATGCGGCGATGACATATCTTTCGCTGGATCGGTTGGCTCCTCATTACATTATGCGTGATTTTGACTATTACAAAACCCAGGAAGTCGAACAGCCCGCAGCCACCTGTCTGATGATTCGCAGGAAGGTTATTGAACAGATTGGTCTTTTTGATGAAAGGTACACCATTCTGTACAACGACGTTGATTTGTGCCGGAGAACCTGGGATGCGGGATGGAAGATCATGTACGTTGCCGATGCAGAGGTTATCCATTACGGAAGCAAGAGCACAACACAGGCCCCTCCACGGTTGCGTCTTGAAATGTACAGGAATATCCTGTTATATTATTCGACGACTGTTGGTACAATGGCTAAATGGGTGCTGTTGCCAATTCTGGTTGTCCGTTTGTTCGCAGCGACCCGGAGTCTTATCGCCTTTCAATTGTGTATGTCAAAGGATATCGACCTGCAATGATAGGA
>CAZWIN010000338.1:2665-3477 GCA_964633855.1 uncultured Chitinophagales bacterium | reverse complement strand
GGCAGGCACGTTCCCACCACACTCATCCCAGGTAACAACCTGCTCACGAAACTCACGCTTTGCCAGCTCGTAGCCCCAATCACGGAACCCGCCTTCAGTGAACTTCATGATATTGCCCTTGTGTATCAGCGTAACGGATTTCCGTTTGTTGTCAATTGCATACTTGATTGCAGCGCGTACCAGGCGCTCGGTGCCATCAATAGAAACAGGCTTGACCCCAATGCTTGAAGTTTCCGGAAAGCGGATCTTCTTTACGCCCATTTCCTTCTGAAGCCAGTCAATTACTTTTTTTGCTTCAGGCGTTCCGGACTTCCATTCAATTCCGGCGTAGATATCTTCCGTGTTTTCACGGAAGATAACCATGTCAATCAACTCGGGATGTTTGACAGGGGATGGGACGCCTGCGAAGTATTGAACGGGTCGCAGGCACACATACAGATCAAGCATCTGCCGGAGAGCAACGTTAATGGAGCGGATGCCGCCGCCAACCGGTGTTGTGAGTGGCCCTTTGATTGCAACAACGTACTCTCTGACTGCTTCAAGCGTGTCTTCCGGCAGCCAGGTATTTTCTCCATACACAGTATTTGATTTTTCTCCTGCAAACACCTCAAACCAGACAATCCGTTTCTTTCCGCCATATGCTTTTGCCACGGCGGCATCAATGACTTGCTGCGAGGCTCGCCAGATGTCTTGTCCAGTACCGTCACCCTCAATGAAGGGAATAATGGGGTTGTCCGGTACGGTGAGTTTTTTGTTCGCAATGGTGATTTTGGAACCTTTACTGCGGTTCGATATCGGAACTGCGTGGGGCG
>CAZWIN010000338.1:0-2655 GCA_964633855.1 uncultured Chitinophagales bacterium | reverse complement strand
GGTGGTGTGAGTTTCGTGTATGTGGGCATACGTGCTCCTTAGTCAGCGATCAGAGATGTGTTGGCGGATGCGATTGGCGTACTCAGCCATCGTTCCGGGTTCATAGGTTTTCAGGTCGAGTACAAATTTGATGTTGTCGTTTTCGTAGCGGGGAGTGACGTGCATGTGAAAATGGAATACCGACTGTCCGGCAACTGCTCCATTATTTGAGAAGACATTGAATCCTTTGAGGTTCAGGCTTTTGACAATTGCACGTGCCACCACCTGGCATGCATGGAGCACGTCGTGCAGATTATCCTCTGAAACAGTCAAAAAATCAGTGCAATGCTTCTTTGGGATAACAAGAGCATGTCCGAAGTGAATGGGGTTAATATCAAGTATTGCCATGACCCTGTCTGTTTCGTACAGGACCTCGGCAGGCCACTCACGGTTAGCTATTTTACAAAATGGACAATCCATTGAATAATGAAGGATTTTTACAGAGTAAAGGTAATTAGAACGGAGGTTCGGCGAAGCTCAAGATGAAACAGCAATGGCAGAACGCTGGGAATAAAACTACAAAAAAGAGACTCTAATGTCAACGTAAATAGGCTGTTAGAGCGATTCAATGAAGATATTGCTTTGAGCAAGGAACGAGCTACTCGTTTTTCCCACCTTGCATTTTAGCGTGAGAGTATTTATATTTTCGGGCAATTTTCTATACACATTGATTTGAACTTGGAGAATTTCATGAAGCGTTTTGTGGTACTTTTCCTGGGGATGCTTTTCCTAGCTGGTTTTTCTCATGCCCAGTACCTTACTACAGCCAAACTTGCCTTGAAGCAGTCACAATACGAAAAAGCTGAAGCCAGCGCAATGATTGCAGCGCAAAAAGACCCCGGTGACGAAGAAGCTTGGTTTGTACTTGGCCAGGCACGTTTTGAACTCAAGAAGTATGTGGAAATGGTTGAAGCTTTTGACAAGGCAATGGCCCTTGATCCCGAAGAACATGGGGAAGAGATCGGGAGATACCGACTCAAGGTGTGGGCTATTTCTCACAACGACGGTGTGAAGTATTACAATGCGGGCAGAGACTCTGCGGTGTACTTCCAGAATGCAATCAATTCATTTCGTGCAGCAACCATAGCCATGCCCGACAGTATTGAAACGTACTTCGTATATGCGCTTGCATACTATGGCAACAAACAGACGGACGAAGCAATCAAGGTGTTGAACGCCAGCCTTGAAAAGAAACCGGGTCAGACCAAAGTGCTTGACCTTCTTGCCAAGTTCCATTCCCAGTTGGCTCGTGAGAAAGCTGATGCTAAAGATGAAGCTGGTTCAAAGAAGGAGTATGAAGCAGCAGTTGGTGTATATGAGAAGATGCGCCAAATTGATCCTGCAAATACCGATGTGAACATGTCTCTCATAGACTTGTATGAGCGCCTGAATATGAAGGATAAAGCTCTCGCTATGACGCGTGATGCAGTTACAGCCGATCCAAAGAACAGAGAGCTCCGCTATGTTTATGGTGTGTACCTTATGAAGCAGGATGATATCCCCGGTGCTATTGAGCAATTTTCGACGGTCGAATCAGAAAAACCCGACACGGTTGATGTTGTTCACATGAATGCAGTGTATAACCTTGGCGTCGCGTATCTCAACTGGGGTGTAGCGATGAAGAAAGACTCAGAGCAGAAGGCTGAAGAGGCAGCCAAGTCAAAGAAGAAGGGGTTCAAGGAAGATCTGTCGTACAAAGAGAAATTCAAGTCTGCAGTGGCGTACTTTGAGAAGTCGTCCGAAATGAAAAAGGATGACCCGTTTGTGTGGCAGCAGTTGGGAAGATTGTACGCCAACCTGAATATGCCGAAGGAGGCAAACGCTGCCTTCAAGAAGTATGATGAACTGAGCAAATAAGCAATGTGTGATTCTCACGGCTCCAAGATGTTTGGAGCCATTTGACAACAGGGGAAAATGATATGGCTGAACAGCAACAGCCGGGTCAGCAGATAAATATAGAGCTGGGCGAAAAAGAAGCAGAAGGGATCTATTCCAACCTTGCCATTATTACACATTCGCCGGCGGAATTCGTTATTGATTTTACCAGAGTGTTGCCTGGTGTCCCGAAGGCAAAAGTGCTTGCGCGGTTGATTATGACTGCTCAGCATGCAAAGCTTTTGATGCGGGCGCTTGAAGATAACATCACCAAATTTGAACACAAGTTCGGTGAGATAAAAATCCACGGCGATGCACCCGGCGCAAATTTTGGGTTTCAACCGATGGTGAAGGACGAGAAAGTACATTAGCAAGAGATAGCTGCAAACAAAGTTGTGCTTCATGCGATTATGAAGCACGCTCTGATGAGCCTGTCCGCGATAACAGGCTCCGTTGGTGGGAAGAAAGGATAAGGACAAGAAAACTCCGTACCTGGGAGATCGGGGAGCAATAGCTCAAAGGTAACGGAGAATACATACATGCTGTATCCATAGTTACATGGGGGGATTATGGATGCTTTGCGTGCTTCCTTAAGGAAGCGTTCTGCGTACGTGTTTGTTCTGATGTGCGCAATCATTTCTCTTAACTGCTTCGACAAGCCACTCGAACCGGTTGCGCCGGCATGGGCTACCTATTTCACATTCCCGCTTGCGAACCGGATGTACACTCTCTCTGAAATCA
>CAZWIN010000337.1:0-3490 GCA_964633855.1 uncultured Chitinophagales bacterium | reverse complement strand
GAGCACCAGATTGTGGATCTGGGGGTCACTGGTTCGAATCCAGTCGTCGGTACCACTTCTTTGAATTCCCGGTGTACGTCTCTGATTCGTTAAGAGATGGCAAGCAAGATACGTGAGCGCCAGATTGCAGCCTTGAGTAGCACTGGTTCTCAGCCGGAGGCTGATCCGTCTTTGGCGGAGAATCCGGTTGTCGGTACCATATTCCGCGTTGTTCGCCAACTGATTAATTGTCCAAATGCAAGCTCAAGCTATCAGGGAATATCGACATCCGGACAGTAATCGGGTTCCCGTCCGAACCACGTGAAATACCCACACCTTGAAGAACAACCGCGTTCGTATCAACCGAGACTATGGAAAACGTACCATGCGCATTCTGCGGATTGCCTGTAATGTATTGCATGGTCAGTCCGGCAAATGACTTTTCTCCGCCTCCCCAGGTTTTTGGACGTACATAGTATTGGTGGACGCGCACAGACATGTTAATGAGGTCGTTGGTCAGTCCGTCACGGTTTGCTGCAGCTGAATGGTCGTTGAAATAGACCAGGGCAATCGCGATGCTAATCCCAATGATGAGGATGGCGAGAACAATGAGCAATGTTTGTTGTGTGGACATGAATGCCTTTTCTCCTGAATGTTATTCTTCCAATAGCCAGTCCCGCGGCGTTCTCGAGGTCTCAAGAGAGGTGACAAACACACTGTCCGGGAAAACCACCAGTGTTACTATGGACCGGATTCCTCTGGATGTGGCCACCATACCGACCCCCCGAAGAATCGCCTTTGAATCCTGTGCAGAGACAACTGAGTATGTTCCGTTTGAATTCCGCGGATGCGAGGTAAGATATTTCATTGACAAACCACGAAAGGACTTTTCCCCGCCACCCCAATTCTTCGGGCGGGCGTAGTACTGTCGTGCTCGGATGGAGAGGTTCAACAAGTCGTTCGTTATCCCCTCACGGCTTGCGGACAACGCCTGGTCATGGAATATCAGCATGGCAATTGCAATGCTGATTCCAATAATAAGTACGGCAAGAACTATCAAGAGAACCTGTTGTGTTGACATAGGATTTCTTTAGTTATTCGATTGCACACTACTGCCATCAAAATCCCTTACGAGGCATATTCAATGCCATCTTTTAAGTTTGAGGATAAAGCAAAAGAAGTGGATTTACTGATGTAGGAATGTAGAATTGACCTCCAGAAGGTCATTATGAACACACTTTGTGCAGTATTAGTTAGCTTGTGGAATGAAAGGATATTTCCTATCTTTGCTTTGAATCAAGCCGTTTTCCCCTCACAGTTTCATCACAAGAATGCTCGAAATCAAAACCGTTGAACCAAGGCTTCTCCGCGGCTTTCGGGATTATTTGCCTGCCCAAATGAACGCCCGGCTCAAGATTATTGCCACGATCCGGCGGGTCTATGAATTGTATGGTTTTCAGCCCCTTGATACGCCCGCCCAGGAATATCGCGTTACCCTGATGGGGTACGGCGATGAAAACACGAAACAGATATTCCAATTTGAGAATCCGGAAGAAGAAGACGTCGCTCTGCGGTTTGACCTTACTGTGCCGCTTGCGCGGGTCGTTGCCCAGTATCCCGATCTTGTCATGCCCTTCCGTCGCTACCAGGTCGCACCTGTGTGGCGGGCGGATAAACCCGATCCGGGCCGCTTCAGGGAGTTTATCCAATTTGATCTTGATTCCGTCGGCGCATCCTCGGTTGCTGCAGATGCCGAGATACTCTGCGCGATGTACGATACACTCAAGGCGCTTGGGATTGAACGCTTTCGTGTGAGATTCAGTGACCGTAAAGTGCTCAACAGCCTTCTGGATTTTGCCGGCATCCCGCATTCATCATCACACAATGTCTTTCGCGTCCTCGACAAGCTTGATAAAATTGGATTGGAAGGCATCACCGCCGAACTGACCAAAGGAAGGATGGATGTTTCGGGTGATAAGATTCCGGGGTTGGGCTTGAGTTTATTGCAGGTTGAGCGTATTAAAGAATTTCTTGCGTTGCCAAAAGGGAACAGGAGGGAAGTTCTTGCCTCGTTGCAATCCTTGTTTGCCAAAGTAGGCTCTGCCAAAGAAGCGATTGATGAGCTGACCCTGATTTGTGATTCGCTGGATGCACTAGAGATTCCAGAACAGAATGTATTGCTTGACCTAACCATAGCCCGCGGCCTCGATTATTATACCGGTCCGGTATTTGAGGCTAGCCTTGATGACGCACCCGAATTCGGTTCTGTTTTTGGCGGCGGCAGATACGACGGTCTTGTGGAAAGATTTCTTGGCAGGAGGATCCCTGCCGTTGGTGCATCCATTGGGGTGGACCGTCTGTTTGCTGCAATGCAAAAACTGGGATTGGTTGAACTTGCCCCATCAACGGCGCAGGTGATAGTGACGGTAATGGAACCGTCCAGGCTGGTGGAGTACCAAAACATAACGCGGCAACTGCGTCAGGCCAACATCAACACGGAAATGTACCTCGGTGATGAGCAGGGCCTTGGCAAACAACTGCAATACGCCAACCGACAGCAGATTCCCCTTGCCGTGATTATGGGCGGCGACGAATTTGCCAAAGGCGAAGTAACCATAAAGAATCTGAAACTTGGCGGACAACTGCAGGATAAGAAGAAAACTGCGCAAGGAAAAGAACGGGAGGAGTGGTTAAGACTCTCCCGTACAGTACAAATGACTGTGCCCCGAACCAATATTGTTGAACAAGTCCGCTCTATGCTCGGATAAACCATGGCACGCCAACGCATCATTCTTGATGGCAACACGCTGACAATCGAAGATGTCGTCGCAGTAGCGCGAGGGAAGGTGCTCGTCTCCCTTTCGTCTCGTTCAGCCAGACAAATGCGCAAGTCTCGTGCATGGGTGGAGCGCGCTGTGAAGAATAACGAAACTGTGTACGGCGTAACAACAGGTTTTGGTGCATTCCAGAGTATGCCTATCCCTCCGGAAAAAAATCGAGAACTGCAGCGTAACCTTATTCTTAGCCACTGTGCTGGCGTCGGCGAACCATTGTCCGAAGATGTAGTGCGTGCAATGATGCTCCTCCGTGCGAATGCTCTTGCAAAAGGATATTCAGGCATACGCACTTCCACTGTCGAGCGTTTGCTGGAAATGCTCAACAAGCGTGTTCACCCCGTCATACCGTCACAAGGCTCGGTCGGGGCGAGCGGAGACCTCGCTCCTCTTTCCCATATGGCTTCGGTACTTATCGGTGAGGGTGAAGCTTTTTACAAGGGCAGGCGAATGTCGGGCAGCCGTGCGTTGAAAGCCGCAGGTATCAAACCTGTTGTGCTGGAAGCCAAAGAAGGGCTTGCTCTCAACAACGGCACGCAAGCGATGACGGCAATCGGTGCGCTTGTTTTGCATGATGCCGAAGGCCTCGCTGCTGTTGCCGATATCGCTGCAGCAATGACACTTGAATCCATCAAAGGAAAAAGCACGCCCTTTGCGCCGGAAGCTCATCTATTGCG
>CAZWIN010000336.1:0-3494 GCA_964633855.1 uncultured Chitinophagales bacterium | reverse complement strand
GAGCTCATCGAAAGTGGTAGTATATGCGCGGTTCGGTTTATAGCGAAGGACTATCCGCTTCCCGTCGGGTGAGAAGCAAGGATCGTTTTAATACGATGAGTCTGATTGCAACAGCGTTTTCATTTCCTTGCCGTTGCGGTCAATAAGAACGATGGCTTTTTTCTTGTTCATGTACTTTGCAACGACAAACTCGCTTCTGTTATTCCGGCTCCCGACCCACGAATCGTGTACGCGAAATGGGGAGATTTTTTTGATGTTGCCGCCGTCGGCATCCATTTCATACAGGAAGAACGCCCTGTGCGTTGTATCGCGGTCGGAGACGAAATAGAGCTTGTTCCCGTCTGCACAATACACCCAATCAACACCCTTCCAGTTGCTGATGTTCTTTTTGCCGCTTCCATCACTATTCATGATAAAGATTTCATAGTTGTCCGCCTTCCGGTCGTACAACACATTGTACGCGATCTTCAGCGCTGCTCCGTCGCCATGTACCGGTTCTTCTGCAAATGTAGCTGCAACTGTCACAATTCCAATAAGCAATACAAAAATACTGCGCCGGATCATATTCATCTCCACGCTCCCAAAATGAAACCCTTCAAACTGAATGCAACCAGCATATAGCCTGTATTGACGAGAATATACGATAACGCACGCCGCTCAAACAGGCCGACAATCGTAAAAGCGCAAGCGGCCCACACTCCCGCTAGAAACCCGGCCGTCAGCCCCCAGGTCGCATCGGTTTTTTCATCTGCCAGAAAAAACGCAAGATTGTAGGAGATGACCAGAGCAAGAACACAGGTCAGGCCGTAGATCACTCCCGGATTCCCTTTCCTGAGTGATTCATCTGTAAAGCCGTTCGCCCCCATCCATGCTTTGTAAAACAACAGCGGGGAATACCACAACGCACCGACAAGAAGGTCGGATACTGCCGCAACAACAACCGCAAGATGGTTAATCATAAGAACTCCCGAAGTGTGGTGAGATGTTGAATGGTATGCCCGAAAGTACGACAAAACAGAATGAAGAGTCTTGGAAGAAATTTACCTCAGGCAATGGGAATGTAGTTGACGAATTCCCCCTTCTCCTTCATATATTCGACGGGCGTGAAGCCGCAGAACTCCCTGAACTCATTAATGAAATGCGCCTGATCGTAATACCCGCAATCATGAGCAAGTTGTACCCAGTCAACGCTGTTTCGCCGCTCAAGTGCCTGGATTGCCTGTTGGAACTTCATGATCCGGAGAAACGTTTTGGGGCTTGTGCCGACTTCGTTCTTAAACAGCTTAATGAAATGTTTATGCGAGTAACCACATTCGCCGACAACCTCGCCAATCACAATTCCGGACGCCAAGGTATTTATGCGATTCAAGGCATGCAAAACAACCGGATGAATGGGCTCTGCTTCGCCGCAACGTTTCATCAGGTATGATTGCATAATCCTGACCTTCGCCTCAGGCGATGGCGCGGCGAGCATTTGTTCACGAACAGCCGCAATGCCGGGAACGATCAATTCCGCATCAACAACCCTGTTCTCGATTTCATCGACCGGCATGTGAAGAAACGGTTTTGCCATTCCCGCCCTGAACCGGACAACAAACATGGAAGAGCCCGGCAACGCACTGATCGAGATGAAGCTGTTGCGCATGCCCGAAATCCACACCTTGCGGCAGGCTTGCAATTCTGTAAGCGACTGATTGTCGTAGATATACTTTGGTTCCTCGGTCAAATCAACAACCATTTCGACTACCCCCTCGGGCAGAAGTCGTTCGATACGATGATCCGGAAAGAAATCAGAATAGAAGGTAAAGAGTTCTACAAACTCCGAGAGCGGTGGACGCGGGGTGAAAAGTTTTAAGACCATGAACTCATATTATTGATTGACACATCAGAGCGCAGAACACAAGGAAAATGGCGCCAAAAATATAGAGAAAGCGGGGCGAACATTCAAACGGCAATGGTCCTACCCTCCTTGCAACATCACATTCCCCCTTATCGTACTTAGAAACAGGAAGCGGAGGATACAATGGAAACTACTGTATTGCAAAACTTGAAGGCGGGCATTACGCAGCAACGCAAGAACCTTGTTGAGTGGTTGGGCATGGCGCCGGCGAGCGTTAAACAAATGCGTACCGGGCCTGCAGGGATGCAGGCTGTAGAGGAGCACATTCTCACGCTGGATACAGCCCTGCAAAAGGCCAATGAAAAGACTCTGGGCTTATGCGAAGTATGCCGCGATTATGTTGAGGAGAGCCGCCTTCAAATGGATTATACCGCGTGCGTTTGCATAGAACATCTCAGCGGCAGGGAACGCGCCCAACTGGAGAATGACCTCGAACTCTCACAGAAGGTTCAGAAAGCGCTGTTACCGCATAATGTACCGGAGATTCACGGGTTGGAGGTTGCAGCTTTCAGCCAGCCTGCGCGCATCGTTGGCGGAGATTACTTTGATTTCGTCAGGATGAGAGACGGGTCACATGCTATTGTAATAGCGGATGTCATGGGAAAAGGGATGCCTGCCAGCATGCTGATGGCCAGCCTGCAGGCATCGCTGCACATTATCTCCCCCGAAAATACCGAACCGGCCGAGGTGGTGGCGCGGTTGAACCATTTGTTCTGCCACAACATCCGGCTGACAAAGTTTGTCACCCTCTTCTTTGCGCGGTACAATGAGGCCAACGGAATGCTGACATATTGCAATGCAGGACACAATCCTCCGCTTGTTCACCGTGCCGACGGAATAATGGAACCGCTTCTGCCCACGGGAGCGGCTATCGGCCTCATTGAACAGACAACGTTTTCTCAAAACGCCATTACCCTCCGCAAGGGAGACCGTGTATTACTGTACACTGATGGAGTTGTTGAATCAATGAATGGCGAACAGGAACTGTTTGGCCAGGAACGCTTGGAGAACCTGCTTCACGAAAACTCCGGTAGTTCTGTGCAGGCAATGATTGGCATGTTAAAGGAGAAACTTCACAAATTTGCAGGGACAACCACACCCAGCGATGATACGACGGTCATCGCTCTACGCGTGAGTCATCACAAATCGTAGCAGCTAAACGTAGCGACATCAAGGACCGTGCTTATTCAAGATGTGGCCTCAGCCATTTTTCTGCTTCCTCCACATTCATATCCTTGCGGCGGGAATAATCTTCCAACTGATCGCGTTGAATTGCGCCCACCCCAAAATACTGGCTCTGCGGATGGCTGAAATACCAACCGCACACCGATGATGCGGGGAACATTGCAAGAGATTCAGTCAGTGTAATGCCCGTGACTAGTGTTGCATCAAGCAAGCTGAACAACTTGTGCTTTTCGGTATGGTCCGGACAAGCAGGGTAGCCCGGTGCCGGGCGTATTCCTGCATACCTCTCTTTGATGAGTTCTTCATTTGTGAGCTGCTCGTGTCCGGCATACCCCCAGAAGTCCTTGCGAACCCTTTCGTGCAGACATTCGGCGAAAGCCTCAGCCAACCTATCCGCAAGTGCCTGCAG
>CAZWIN010000335.1:0-3495 GCA_964633855.1 uncultured Chitinophagales bacterium | reverse complement strand
ACCGCCACTGAAATGCGCTTATCAGAAAGCCCGTGGCTTTCAGGTTGAGCATTATGAGCAGCTCGCGCATCGGCCTACTTGGTCAATTCAAGGAACATGGCTTCAAGCTGTCCGTTGAACCTGCGCGTGGTTTCGGACTGTGTTTCTTCGTGGATGATTTTGCCGTTTTTGATGATGGCGATACGGTCGCACAGCTCCTCGACAATTTCCAACAGATGTGTGGACATGAACACCGTGATGCCTTCTTTTGTCTTCTGCTTCAATGTATCCTTAACCAGCCGCGCACTGCGCGGATCCAGCCCGACGATCGGCTCGTCAATAATCAACACCCTGGGCTGGTGCAGCAACGCGGCGGAAAGCACTATCCGCTGGCGCATTCCTTGTGAATACTCCTCCGCCCGTTTATCAACAAAATGTCCGATCTCAAACACGTCAAGAAGTTCTTCGATGCGTGTTTTGACAACATCAGCTTGGAGATTGAACAAACCGCCGACAAAATGCATGAACTCCCGCCCGGTGAGTTTTTCGTAAAGATACGGCTGGTCGGGCACGTAGCCGAAGCTCCGTTTTGCCTTCACCGGCTTCTCATGCACATCAAACCCGTTGATGACGCATGAGCCCGAGGTGGGTTCATACAGCCCTGTCATCATTTTGATGGTAGTGGTTTTGCCGGCTCCGTTCGGGCCGAGAAACCCAAAAAACTGCCCGGCCGGAATGTTCAGGCTGAGGTCATTTACTGCCGTGAACGGACCGAATTTCTTAACAAGGTTGCGCAGTTCAATCATGTATGGCTTCGTGATTCAGTGTTCAAAAAATTTGGGATAAAGTATGGGAAAAAAGAGGAAGAATCAATCAGGAAACACGGCGTTCCGTCTTCTTTCGAATTGACTGCTGCCTTGTGACGTGATCCAAGAGCGTCAGCGCAACCATCGCTTCGGCAACAGGAACGACCCGCGGACAGATACACGGGTCATGCCGCCCCTGGACAGAAATCTTTGCTGCCTTCCCGGCCACTGTCACCGTCTCCTGCTCCTTCATAATTGAAGACGGCGGCTTGACGGCGATACGAACAATAATATCCTCGCCGTTGGAGATACCGCCTGCAATGCCACCTGCGTTGTTCGTACGGGTACGAATGCGCTTCTTTTTTTTGTCGAAGTACATTGCGTCGTTGTTTTCACTCCCCTTTATCCTCGCTGCAGCAAATCCGTTCCCGACCTCAAATCCTCTTATTGCTCCAATGGACATCAGCGCCTTGGCGAGATCTGCTTCAAGCTTGTCAAATACCGGCTCGCCCAATCCGACGGGGGGATTTTTTACCACCACCTCGACAATTCCTCCGACAGAATCTCCTTCTTTTTTCGCCCGTAAGACTTTACGCTCCATTCTCAGCGCGGCTTGGGGGTCAGGACAGCGAAGCAAGTTTTTCTCGATGAATCTCAAATTGATCGTCCTGGCTTTGATACCACCCGCTTCCTTGGTGTAGGCATAGATTCTGATGCCTTGTTTCTCAAGCTGTGACTTTGCAAAAGCTCCCGCGGCAACTCGCGCAGCAGTCTCACGCCCTGATGACCTGCCTCCTCCGCGGTAATCACTGACGCCGAACTTTGCCAGGTATGTGTAACCGGCATGTCCGGGTCGAAATGTGTTTTTGATCTTGTCGTACGCTTTCGACTGCTGATCTTTGTTCCAGATAACCATACAGATTGGCGTACCTGTAGTAATGCCCTCGAAAACCCCGCTCAGAATTTCCACCTGATCCGCCTCGTTGCGTGCAGTTGTTACCTTGCTTTGCCCCGGCCTGCGGCGGTCGAGTTCACGCTGAATGTATGCAGTATCAATGGGCAACCCGGGTTTGACGCCATCAATAACAACACCGATTGCCTTACCGTGGCTTTCGCCAAAGCTTGTAATACGGAAATATTTTCCAGATGAGTTGCCGGGCATAAAAGCAGTTATGTATTATGAGTTAAAAGTTGAGAGTTAAATGTTTCAACTCTGTGCAGTTCCATTTCTTTGTGCCTATGTGGTCAAGCTGTAACGTAGAGTTTCTCAAACTCCTTCCAAAAGGTTGGGAAGGATTTTGTCACACACTCCGGGTTTTCGATTTTGATTCCGGGCACTCGTAGCCCAATCAACCCAAAGCTCATTGCAAGACGATGGTCATCATATGTATCAAGTTGTGCGCCGTGAAGCAAAGCAGGACGGATTTCAAGCCCGTCATCAGCAAGCCTGATGTCGGCTCCAACCTTCTGCAACTCCGTAACGAGCGCTTCAAGCCTGTTCGATTCCTTGTAACGAAGATGGGCGACGTTTCTGATCCGGGTAACGCCTTTCGCAAACAACGCTGTCACCGCAAGCGTCGGGACAACATCCGGCATCGAATTCATGTTAACATCAACACCATAAAGATTGCCATCACTCATCACTCTTAATTCTTCATGCATCATTCTCACCCCGCATCCCATCCTCTGCAATATCTCAACAAAGCCACGGTCACCCTGGACAGAACCGGCATGGATTCCATCAATAGTAACTTCTCCACCTGCAATCGCAGCAGCCGCAAAAAAATATGAAGCCCCTGAGGCATCCGCTTCCACCGCATACTCAACCGGCACATACCGAGGCCCCGCCGGGATGACAAACGATGCGTCTCCCTCCCGTGTTGCTTCGACCCCGAATGTTCTCATGACATCAAGAGTCATTGTGATATAATGGTATGAAGATACGTTTCCTGAAACAGTGAGCGTTACTTCATTTTGCGCAAAGGGCGCAATCATCAACAATGATGAAGTAAATTGAGAACTCTTTCCACCTGTAACTGCAATTCTTCCCCCTTCCGGCATTGAGCCTCGCACAGTGTAGCGGGTGCCGCGTACCTCTGAATACACGCCGAGTTGTCTGAGCCCGTGTATCAGGTCATCAATCGGCCGTTCGGCCATTCTCGGATCGGCATCAAACACTGTTGTTCCTTCTGCTAACGCAGCAAGAGAGAGCATAAATCGCAACGTCGTTCCGGCGTTTCTCACAGGTATGGGAAACTTGGGTGCATACAGCCGTCCTCCGGTTCCTTCAACTATCAACCCGTTTCCGGATTTCCTGACAAGAACTCCAAGCTGGTTCAACCCATTCATCATCAACACCGTGTCACTACTGTCCGATGCATTATGCAGAATGGATTGACCTCTCGCAAGGGCAGCACAAATCAACGCCCTATTAGTAAGGCTCTTAGAACCTGGCACGTTGATGTGAACGTGAACCGATCCGGTGGGATGTATTTCCTTTATCATTCCAAATGGGCATTAAACAATTTTGTATCCCGCCCCTCCCATAACTCACATCCCGCATCACACATCTCACATCCGACTAATCTATCGTTTCGTCCTGTGTCCATACATTCTTTTCTGCTCATTACTTAACTTCTTGGCCTTTTCCTTTGCCAGCATGAGCGCAGTCTGGTCATTCTTGCGGGCCTGGTATGCTATCTCGCGTTGG
>CAZWIN010000334.1:0-3495 GCA_964633855.1 uncultured Chitinophagales bacterium | reverse complement strand
TGCCGATCCGCGCTATCTTGATGTGTGGGTTCCTCCCGGCAAACGCAAGACTCTGCCGGTTGAAGTGAACCGTCACGCTTTTGCCTACGTGTTCGATGGGGCCGGTTCTTTCCGTGATGCATCGCAGCCAAAGCCTGTCCGCACGGATCGGGTAACGCCCACCGGCGACGAGGTGGTTGACCTCACCGGCAACCGTTCGCTGGTGCTTTTTGACAATGGCGATGAAGTGACAGTGCAGGCGGGGGATGCCGGTATCAGGTTCCTGATGGTCTCCGGTAAACCGCTTGAAGAACCCGTTGCCTGGCGCGGCCCGATTGTGATGAATACCGACGAGGAGTTGCGGCTTGCTTACTCTGAACTTCGTGATGGAACGTTCATTAAGGAGCGATAAGCAGGCGTCGGACTTGCCTGTCTCCTGTTTTTCTGCTACCATTAGCACCAGTGTTCAGTCCGGACTGACGGGTTGAATAAAACCACCACCACCATAAGGAGGGTTCAATGAAATTCAAGATTCGGCGTCATGATCTGAAACTCTATGCCATCTTGTTGTTGACTTTCGTTGTCATGTTGGGAATAACCGGTTGTTGGCCGTACCCTATTGGCTGAGAAGAAAGCAATTGCTCGAACTGACGAGTTAAGCACCACCACCACCACCACAAGGAGGGTCAAATGAAGTTCAAGGTTCGGCGTCAAGATTTGGTGTTTTACGTTGTACTATTCGTGACATTCATTGTCCTCTCGGGATTCGGACCGGCGGCATGTTGTCCGGATTCCATTCAAGCAATATTCTAACTCTTTCCGGGGCGGCAACGCCCCGGTGTTGTTTCAGTATCAAGAGATCATGAACGATCAACAAGCTCCAACCCGCGTCCTTCGCTCCGAGAATCTGGTGAAGCGCTATAAGAAGCGCACAGTGGTGAAAGGCGCAACAGTTGACGTGAAGCAGGGAGAAGTCGTCGGACTTCTCGGCCCGAATGGGGCAGGGAAAACAACGACGTTTTATATGATCGTTGGGATGATTACGCCCAATGATGGTAACGTTTATCTCGACGATACGGAGATTACGCGTGTTGCCATGTACAAGCGTGCGCGTATGGGCATCGGTTACCTGCCGCAGGAAGCGTCCATCTTCCGGAAGATGACGGTGGAGGAGAACATCCTTGCCGTGCTGCAAGTGCTGAAAATGACAAACGCAGAGCGCAAGGATAAGTGTGAACAGCTCCTCAACGACTTTAGTATCACGCATATTGCGAAGAGCAAGGGCTACATGCTCTCTGGGGGCGAACGCCGGCGGACTGAGATTGCGCGGGCATTGGCAACAGATCCCAAGTTCATCCTTCTTGATGAACCATTTGCCGGCATTGATCCTATTGCCGTGGAAGAAATTATGAAAATTGTCACCGGATTGAAGGAACGAAATATCGGCGTATTGGTGACAGACCACAATGTTCACGAAACACTCTCCATTACCGACCGCGCGTACTTGCTCTTTGAAGGGCAGATTCTCATGTCGGGCACAGCGCAGAGCCTTGCCGACGACCCGGAGGCGAGGAAGCTGTATCTGGGAGAGAAATTCAAGCTGGACAGGTATTGACGAGGAACTCTTTCACTGAGTAGCTCGTTAGAGTATCTGAAAGACATCTGCAGTAATCCATTCCATGTTCAATCTCAAGGGAGAAGGTCTATGAAATACTCATCGTTGATTCTGGTTGTTGTGCTCTGTTTCAGCGTTGGCGCAATTGCGCAGGAGAAGCTTGAGGCAAAGAAATCTGCGGCGAAGGCGGCAATGAAAGCAGAAGCAAAGGAAGTTATGCTGCACGGTTACATCGTGGATGCCATGTGCGCAAAAGGCATGGCAAAGAATTCCGATACTGTCATGAAGAAAGCAGCAGCTCATACAAAGGGATGTGCTTTGGAAGAGGCCTGCGCCAGTAGCGGTTTTGGAGTGTTTGTGGAGGGAAAGTGGTATAAATTTGATGAAGCGGGAGACAAGCAAGCTCTTGAGTTGATCACAAACTCAAAGACGGAAAAGGGGTTTATGGCAATGGTGTCCGGTCAGCCGAATGGAGACAAGTTTGCGGTGACAACAATTACAGAGCACAAGATGAAGATGGAAGAGAAGAAAGATATGCAGAAGGAGAAGAAGTCCGAGGAACATCAGCACTAGGTAATTTTCTGATTTCCTGAAACAACCCCCAGGTCTCGTCAATGGATTGGCGAGACCTTTGCATTTTCAAACTACCGGTATCAGGAGCCGCCGACGATTTTCTTGTACTGGATCTCCATGGCGTGCTTCTCGATTTGCGATATCTCCGAGGATGTGAACCCGCTCGGGTCACCGTTGGGCATACCGTCAATCATTATGGATGTCACTGTAAAAGCGGGCTTGCCGCTCTTGCCGTAAAAGAAGCCTGAGATTCTGGCTTTGAACTGGACGATTCTGCCGTCTCCCACTTTGCGATCCAGCGGCATCTCAAACTTTGTTGGGAGCTTTGACATCTCTTCCTTTTTACCAAATCCAAACATGCTTTTATCCTCCCGTATTGGTTTCTCTAATCCTTCTTGGTTGAATCCGGTGCAGAAGGTTTGGGTGCCGGATCGGGCGTACTCTCCTTCTTCTCTTCTTTCTTCGCCGGTGATGTGGTAGTCTTGGATTCCTTCTTGTAGTCGGTGAGATAAAATCCGGTTCCCTTGAATATCAACCCGCCTCCACCTCCCAGTATCCGGTCGAGTCCATCAGTCTTGCATTGCGGGCACAATGTCAGCGGTGGCTCGCTCATCGACTGCAACTCTTCGAGTTCGTGTCCGCAATTCCTGCACAGGTATTGATATGTTGGCATAGCTTCTCTTCTCTGTTGGAAATCTACTGGAGTGCCAGCAGACCTTCCTTGATTCTCTTTGTCCCTTTTTCAATTTCGGTGAGTGAACACGCATACGAAATGCGCACGCATGTATCATCACCGAAGGCGAAGCCGGGCACGGTTGCAACATGATAATTCTCAAGCAGGTGTCGGGAGACGTCGGCTGAGTTCTTGATGAGTTGTCCTTTGAACTTTCGTCCATAGAAATTCTTCACCTGGAAGAACACATAGAATGCCCCTTCAGGTTGGCGTACGAACACACCGGGAATTCCTTGTAGCGAGTTAATGGCAGAGTCGCGACGTAGCCGGAATTGTTCCACCATGTTATCGATATCGCCCGTGGGACCGGTGAGCGCCGCAACAGTTGCCCTTTGAGCTATGGAGTTTGCATTCGACGTGACCTGGCTCTGCACTTTTGCCGCTGATTCGATGACCGGCAGAGGTCCGCCCATATACCCGATGCGCCAGCCCGTCATTGCGTACGCTTTCGAGACTCCATTCACCGTGATAACATGGTCCTGCATCCCCCTTCGCGAGCCGATACTGAAATGTCGTTTTCCGTCATAAATCACTTTCTCGTAAATCTCGTCGGAGATAACGAAGATGCCGGTTTCCTGAACAATCAGCGCAAGGT
>CAZWIN010000333.1:0-3508 GCA_964633855.1 uncultured Chitinophagales bacterium | reverse complement strand
CCGATCAATTTTGTTGAACACCATCACGGTCGGCTTGCCTCCGGCACCGATATCTTCAAGTGTCTCGTCTACAACGGCAATCTGTTCCTCAAAGAGCGGGTGACTGATGTCCACGACATGAAGAAGAATGTCCGCCTCGGTGACTTCTTCAAGTGTACTCTTGAATGACGCAACAAGATGATGGGGGAGTTTTCTGATAAATCCGACCGTATCGCTAAGGAGAATCTTGTGGACAGGCGAGAGCTGCACCTGCCGTACCGTCGAGTCAAGCGTTGCAAATAAACGGTCTTCGACAAGCACCTCTGCATTGGAAAAGTGGTTAAGCAGTGTGGACTTTCCCGCATTGGTGTATCCCACAAGGGCAACGCGAGGGAATTTCTCCCTTCCTTTACGTTGCGTCTCTCTTTCCTGGCCGATCCGTTTCAATTTTGTCCGTAAATGACTGATACGTGTACGAATGGCTCGCCGGTCCGTCTCGATTTGTGTTTCGCCTGGCCCTTTGGTGCCGATCCCGCCGAATTGTTTTGAAAGATGCGTCCATTGCCGTGTCAGGCGGGGAAGCATGTATTGTAATTGTGCTAGTTCGACCTGGGTTTTTGCTTCGCTTGTTCTTGCCCGTGAAGCAAAAATATCAAGAATGATTCCGCTGCGGTCAATAATTTTGCATTTGATGATACGCTCAAGGTTTCTTACCTGAACAGGGGACAGGTCATCATCAAAAATGACCAAGTTGATGTTTTTCTCGTTTACGAGGTTGCCGATTTCCCCGGCCTTTCCAGTGCCGATAAAGTGTGCAGCGTCGAAACTCTGGCGCTCTTGCATGATTCTGTATTCAACATCTGCTCCGGCGGAATCTGCAAGAAGGGCAAGCTCGTCGAGGTATTCTTCAACGCGCGAGCGTCGGTGTGACGGGGTAATGACACCAACAAGGATCGCCCGCTCTCGCTGGTTGGTCTCGATCAGGTGGAGGCTCATGCAGCTGCTGCCTCCGGTTTTGATTCACGGCTGATAATCATCTCGGTGAGTGCGCAAGCCAAGGCAAGAATTACAAAATACTTCCATAGTTCAACACCAAATCGGGATTGCTGGATCGTAACGTCAATATTGTCGTTATCCGGAAGCTGTGTTATCTGTCCGGTGCTCAGGCCCATATTCCGCCAGAACAGGTTGATTTCCTCGGCGGAAACCTGCCGTGTTCCCGACTCAAGCGGGTCAACATTCACAGCAACAATCTGCAGAGTATTGGAATTGTCCCGTGAAGATTGCGCGCCGCCTGTCCGTATTTCATATATGCCTGCTTCTGTTGACCGGGCCGTGGAAAAGTTTGCAAGACCTGTGTTCATACTGAATACAGGAACAACACGTTCATCAACGCCTGACGGTGTCCTGAGAATGAACACTTCATGGCGCCCTCTCTCTTTCAGGCGGATCCCCGCTTTGATTTCATCACCAACAACAAAAGGTGATGCAGTTTCGTTACGGGAAGAGAGATATAACACTGACCGGTAGATTAGTGGGACAAACAATCCTTTCACAGGGAAGTCCGACCCGGTAAGGCCGGCCTCAACGGCAAACAGCAGTACGCGTCCCGTGCCATGGGGATATTCTGTGAGAAAGCCTGATCCGCTGGAAAGCGATATGATAGTATGCCCTTTCACTCCCGGGTGTGTTGTTATGAACGAATACACATGTGGTGATTCGACCACCGGGTAACCCTGCTTTTGTTGTAATGTCTGTTCAAACAATCCTTCAAACAGTGGGTGGACGAAATCAATAGCGCCAAAGGAAAGATAGCTTTCACGGTTTTGTGAGGGTGCCTGATCGTTAAGTACGGATTGTGCCTGAGGAATTTCCAAGCGCTTGAATAAGGTCTCGTTGTAGCTGGCGATGTTTGCGTCCTTGCCGGGAAAAATAACAAGGCCGCCTCCTGCTTTTACAAATTGATCTATGCGCTCTGCTTCTGTTGGGGAAAAGTCAACAACTCCGGACAGCAAGACGACATCGAACTTCATAATGTCAATTGAAGAAAGCTGAGATTCTGTTACAGATTGCGTTCGAAGAAGGCCGGTATTTATCGAATCCTTATCAAGGGTCAGCGCAATAAGAGGCAGCCGCGTTTCTTGTTGCGTCGCTCCAGCCAACAGAATGTTCAAATTCTCCGGCACAGTCAACGAAAAGTACCGACGGTTGTCAATCTCGATGGCGTCGTCTTCCAATTGCACATATCCACTGATACTACCGCGTCGCTTTGGAATAATAGAAAGGATCGGTGAAGCAGATCCGCCTGCCGCGATATCAAGGGATTGCTGCACAACCCGCACTCCGTCGAGATACACGCTCATAATACTGTTGGTCAACGCAGTGGATCCGAAATTCCGTACTGTAACAGAGAGGCTGACAGGTTTGTCCTTCGCAAGGATGCGCGATTGTACGTTTACTGAAGATACCCCGGCATTGCTTTGCGACGTTGGTGTCAGCTCGGAAACAAATACCTTGACACCGTCACCAAAAAGATCCGTGCTGTCTGCAGAGTTCTCCATATCGAACTGGGTGGCCTGGCCATCAGTGAACAGATAAATCTCCTGGTT
Source organism: uncultured Chitinophagales bacterium (assembly GCA_964633855.1). GTDB lineage: Bacteria > Bacteroidota > Ignavibacteria > UBA10030 > UBA6906 > CAZWIN01. Next base: position 920 of record CAZWIN010000333.1, on the reverse strand, counting down.
GAAATTCTTTGACGCCGCAAGCAGTTTTGCTGCAACGCCGAATGCCTCCCGATAGGGAACGCGTTCATGGGACGGGACAAGAGATTCAAATGCCTTCCTGAGATCATCAGCCGAACGAAGTGGAGGATAATTCTCAGTCCGGTTAACATCAGAGAGTTTTACCAAGTATGCTTCGTCACCCTCTTTCATCAAGTTCATCACCCTGAGGATGGCATTTTTTGCCTCCCCGAAAACAACGCCGTTCTCGTTACGTGCTGACATGCTGGGCGAATCATCAAGCAAGAATATGAGGGTCGATTTGGCATGCGTACCGATGGTTCCAGCCAGGGAGCCCCGCAACGCGGGCCGTGAAAACGCCATCACCAATGCGATGATCATAAGCGTGCGAAGTGCAAGAAGCAGCCATTGCTTGATCTTGACACGGCGCATCCTGGTTTTTTGAAGCTCCTTGAGAAAACGAAGCGAACTGAACTCCACTGTTTTCAGCTTGCGCAGGTTGAGGAGGTGTATAATGATGGGGATTGCCGCCGCTGCCAGACCGAGAAGAAGAAAAGGATTGAGAAACGTCATGAACCTTCGTTGTGTGGATTGTAAACCATGTGGTCAACAGGGGAAATGGGATGAAATCCATTATTCAGCCTGAGAGCCTGTAGCCGTTTGTGAATATTCTCACAACCAGCCATCAAAAAATTAGAACAAAGCCGAGTGAAAAGCAAACGCCGGGATGAGTACAGCGCCTTCAGAAGTGATGCACCTGCAATCCAAACTGGTAATGTCAAATCTTCGTTCTTGGTTCACACGGAAAGGCGTCTATCTTCGATGATCTCCTTGCAATTCCTGAACAAAACCGCTACCTTTTTCATCATTCCACATTACATCGGGTAGTGGTGATCCGTTTTTCCAGCAGACCTTTTGTTGTC
>CAZWIN010000332.1:0-3517 GCA_964633855.1 uncultured Chitinophagales bacterium | reverse complement strand
AATGAATTCCGGAAGGGCGAAACCGACATAACAACAGGCCCAGCTGACAACCGAGACGCAATAATCACTCCGGCAAGTATGCAGAGCAATCTGTTTTGTTTTAACATTGGTTCAGCCTTCAATTAACACATGTTAAGTGTATTCATACTCATTTCCCTCATGCGTTTCAACGATTCTACCGCAAAAGCATCAGCTTCCTTGTTGTGACAAAGCCGTTAACGGAAAGCCGGTAGAAATATACCCCACTGGCCAGGCCAGTCGCATCAAATGTCCGTTGATATGTCCCCGGACCCAGCTTCTCATTCACCAGGTCCGCCACCTCCCGCCCCAGAAAGTCGTACACTTTTAACGAAGTGAATCCTGCCGCCTGAATTTTGAATCGTATTTCCGTATTCGGATTAAACGGATTGGGATAATTCTGTTCGAGTACGAATGATCGGGGACCACTTTCTCGATGTTCATCAACAGATGTTGTTGATCCAAGTGTTTTGAATACCCCGCCGGTGAATACCCCGGCATACAATACACCATTGAAATCCAAAGCAAGGGATTGAATTGATCGTGAACTCAAGCCAGTATTTTGTTCTTCCCAGGTATCTCCATTATTGGTAGTTCGGAACACGCCGTTTGCCGTGCCTGCAAAAATATGGCCGCTTCCGTTTCTCACCAGACATCGAACATCTTTATCAAGCAGGCCCGATGATACTTCGCTCCATGTTACTCCGCTGTCTGCCGAACGGTACACGCCGCCGCCATTCCCAAAAAACGATGCGGTGCCGGCGAACAACGTACCATTATCGTCATAGAGGAGCGTGGTAACCGGATCAGAGGTCAATCCCGACGGCTGCCATGTCTGTCCCTCATCGGTCGAGCTGTACACATGTGTACTCGCAAATCTATTGACCATCGCTACAAAAAGCCTCCCCCCCGCACCAATCGCCAGCGAGGAAAACCAGTTCCCGGGAATTACGCCAGGAGTCGCCACCCAATTACTGCCGCCATCCAACGAGAGATACACTGTGTTATTGCCCGAGGCGTACAGGTGCCCGCTTTCGTTTTCAACGAAAGAATAAATCGTCTCGTTCTCAGCGCCAGCCTGTACCCAGCTTGCTCCCTGATTCATCGTACGATATATACCAGACCCGGAAGTCCCAGCAAATATGAATGTGGAAGAACTTGTGTAGAGTGATTTGACAGCAAACGGAGAAAGTTCTGTATGAGGCATGTTCGCAGTTCGCTGCCATGTATTGCCGTTGTCTGCCGTTCTTAAAACAACAGAGTCAACGCTGGCAAAGACGCTGTTGACGGGGCCACCCAATCCCAATGTTGTCAATGCGGGAATCGTGGTGTTCGGGATTCCAACTTTGAACCAGCTTGTTCCATTATCAGTGGAGCGGTACACCCCGCCGGCAAAACCTCCGGGAATGCTGCCCCCGGAAATTGCTCCGGCATAGACATCACCGACGGAATCAACTGCAACGGATGTCAGATACAGCCCGGAAAGCCCGGCCTTCTCCCATGTCGAACCATAATTCGTTGAGAGATACATGCCGCTGTCCGTCGACGCGGCAAAGACGTAATTACTGGAATTCACTGCAAGAGCATTCACTGTTACGCCAACCGGGCCCACAGGTATCCAGCTTGTCCCACCATTTGTGGAACGCTGCAGCCTGTTCGCAAACACTCCTGCAAAGATGTTGTTCGTACCGACAACAACAAGAGAAGTAACCCAGGCAGTTGGCGTCAAGGAGGATTGTATCCATGTTTCTCCATTATTTGCAGAACTCCACAGTCCTGACAAATACGTTCCAGCAAATACTTTTCCATTTGGATTGATCGCTATGGAAACAACGGCTGTGTCAGGCAAGCCGACTTGCAGCCAGCTATCACCATTATCTGTTGAACGAAGCACGCCTTTCTGCGTTCCGAACGAGCCTGCAAAAAGAACTCCGCTGTCATTCGCCGCAATTGCACTGATGCCCGTACCACTCAACCCATTCACGAGCGAATCCCACGAAACCCCTCCATCAGTTGTGCGGTACATGGTGCTACCGGCACCGGCAAACACAGCGCCATTCGGGCTGTCTGCAATTGTAGTGATTGTCTGATCGGGAACTGACGTATGAATCCACTGTCCGCCTGAGTTTGCTGACACAAACACTCCGGTGACATAGGAACCGGCATATATTCTCCCCTCCCGGCCTGTGCCAAGCGAATACACTGAGCCGCCAATCGGCCCGGACGTCTGTTCCCAGCTTATGGATTGTGAAAAAGTTCTTTCTGACATGAGCAGGGCGAGCGCGGAAAGAAGCAAGTGTAAATACTGTTTCGTGCAATCAATCATCTGTTACGAAGAGATTTACTTAATAGCCGTATTACAACTACGTATTGACCATTTTCTCATTATGCTACCCGCCATTTGCCTTCATCATCTTTGGTATAGGATAAACCGTTACTCATCTCAAGAACCTCTTTCCCTTTCGCGTCAATAGATCTCCTCTCTTCAATTACCCTGATACCGTTGTTCTCGCGTGTCAGATAGGCAAGCAAAGCGCTTACCGTCGGCGCCACATCGCTCAGCCACTGGTCGTCGCTTTCCTTCATGAAGGCACGGCTCACAGGCTACTCCTTTACTGCAATAATCTCGACCATCGGAGGGGAACAGAAGAAGGAACTCGGGTCGTTCGTCCGGGCTTGCCAATCTGCGACAAGGGCTTTGTGTTCCCGGGGAGTGAGCCCGCCTTCTTCCACAAGTTTCGGTGCGTAGGTTTCGATGAAAATTGTCGGCCAGACCCAGAACTGCGAATGCGGGCGCGCGACGCGGTGCAGCGGCCTGATTTCCTTCGGATTCAATCCATGCTTCGCGAGCAGTGACGGCAGTTTCAACCCGACTTTCGTATCGCCGCCATGTTCAATCCATGCAGAGGCAACAACAGACATAAAGCGCAGGAATGCCTTACTCTCGGGCGCAAGCAGAATGCCCTCATAGTGCATATACTCCTGAATAACAAATACACCGCCGGGCTTGAGCGCTTTTGCAACGCCGCGTATAACAGCTTCAGGATCTTTCACAAAGCACAGCACCCAGCGCTGGTATGCCGCATCAAAACTGTTTGCGGGGAGGTCAAGTTTTTGCACATCACCAACACGGGGGTCAATTGAAAGTTCGGGAGTGTTCTTCAGCCGGCCTTTCAGGTATTCGATGAAGCGGGGAGACTCATCAACGGCAACCACCTTCCCTTCTGACGTAACAAGCCCCGCAAGGTCGTAACTCGTGTACCCGGGGCCGCAACCGATATCGAGAACCGTATCACCGGGAGAAATTCCGGCACGCTCCCATATCGCAAATGCTGATTCGCTCCACAGTTTATGCTGCATTCCGAGCCGCACAACCTCGGCATCATTGGTTCCGAGGGCGTATTCCTTTTGATCAGTCCGTTTCATTTGGTGTTTGGTAGGTGAATGTGATACCTGTTCATTTTTTTTGCCCTCTGCAAATCCATTGGTGGTGGAATGT
>CAZWIN010000331.1:0-3524 GCA_964633855.1 uncultured Chitinophagales bacterium | reverse complement strand
CGCCCGCATCAAAAACGATCTCGTTTATACCCTCGTACATCAATTCATTGTTTACAAGGGTTCCCATCTCCTGTCCCAGCAGGTCATAGACTCTGATTGTGGTGATTGCCGGTTCGGCAAGCTCAAAGTGTATTACGGTCTGTGGATTGAACGGATTGGGAAAGTTCTGTGCAAGCGTGATCACCTGCGGGAGAGCAGGTTCCTCATCAATCAGCCCGTCTTCCTCCTCAACATCAAATTCCTCCTGGTACACGCGGGGCAGCCTATAGACAGGCTCATCGGTATTTGCGCGAAGGTAGGCTATCTCTGCAAGGTCACGCACGCCGGTCAGCACCAGCGAATCTGCAAACGCAACGGTATCAATCGGCCCCGAGAAAGCGATATTGATTTTCCGCGCAACGGAATCCAGCATGACATACGTTGTGCTGTCTCTTCCGGCCGTATAGGTCATCAGGGAATCGGCAATCCTGCTGATGTCCCTGATCATCCGGTTGTCCATCGGGTGGCCGTCGTCTTCATAGATCAACTCACCAAAGCCGGGGGGTGTAATGCCCAGCGCGCTTGAGGCAATATTCATCTTCAGGGCAACAAGCTGCGCAAAAAGGCGGTTGTTCATTTTCAGCGTTGTCAGGCTTATGACCTGCCGGATAAATGGCCGCCCGTTATCAAAACTCGCGAATCCCCGCGGCTCGCCTGTATGGAGCGGGCTGTATTTGTTCCTCTGCAGTGAACGGAGAACATCCGTCTGGCGGCGCAAACGTACCCAGCCGTGAATTCTGGCACTGTCCGGATTAATGCGCCATGTGCCGTTGACCAGTTTCAAAAATGATTTGCCGATGACCATGCCGCCAAGCTGGTCGGTTGTGCCAGCTCCGGGCGCAAATCCGCCGAACTGGAATGTCTCGCTGCGAAGATTGGCGCTGTTGGGCATGGGCAGGTAGAATTTCTGGCCGAGAGGAATGAAGCCGGATTGGATCGTGCCGCCGATAAAACGCCACGAGGAAATTTCCGTCCGTTCTGCCGGCCCGATACCATGAACCGTGAGCGAATCGCCATCAGCCAGTTCCTGGCCGTAGACTACCCAGTCCTTGTTATCGCCGAGAGGAGCTGCATCCGGGAAAGGTGCAAAGCCTGTAAGGGTGACAGGCCCTTTGAAGTGGAGCTCAAGAGTGGAAACCGTCTGTCCGGTGGTATTGCGAAATGTTGCCTTCCAGCCCGACGCCGCAGGAAGCCTGCGCTCATACTTGCGTGCGACAAGGCTTTCCGGGACAAAACTTCTGAACATTTGCTGGCCGGAGAGCGATGAGGAAGCACCACCGGAAGAATGTGCATCATCCCACAGGGAAGCAGCGACGCTTCCCTGCGCAAGGCAGGCCGCCAGGACAACCACAGCCATCAGTTGCCGGAGATGCAGTTGTATGTTCACGACGAGGTTCCCCTCAATCAGTAACACATTACAAAGTTTAACTACTCACATGGTACATATTCAACAACATTTCCGTCCTCCTCCCCCGAGGGAGAAGAGGACGGAGAGAGATACACACTACTTCATCAACACCATCTTGTGTATTTCCGAGAAGACCTGACCTGTGGTCAGCGAGTGTGCTTCCAGCTTATAGAAATAGACGCCGCTGCTGACCTGTGCGCCGGCATTGGTCTTTGCTTCCCAGGTTGTTTCGTGATATCCTGACTCGAGCGTACCGTTCAGGAGTTCGGCAACCTGCTGGCCGAGGATATTGTACACGCGCAGTGTGACTTTGGAGTTTGAAGGAATACCGAACCGGATGGTTGTTGCCGGGTTGAACGGGTTCGGATAGTTCTGCTGCAAGGAGAACACTGTCGGCATTTCCATTCCCTGCATTCCCACCACAAGCCGTTTCACCGACGCGTTCCGGAACGTGGTTTGTCCGTTGCCTGACATGACGGTGGCGGGATTTACGCCATCGCTCAGCGTGAGTTTTCCGCCGGTAACATTCCATGATACGGTCAGGGGATACGCTGAAGATTGAATCCGGATACCGTATTGTGCCGCTTTGCCATCACGTGATACTTCCACCTTCCTGCCTGACTCGAACCTTGCATCAAACGTTCCTTCAGGGCCGAGTGGAGGCATTTCAAAGTATGCAACCGGGAATGTGCCGTTCATATCATTGCCAAGATACAGCGTCTGGCTTCCACCCGTAGCGTCTGTGATGGTGATGCTGCTGAAACCATCAAGGAGATTTGCCGCGGGAGCCCTATGTGCCGGAGTTGTTCCGCTGCTCAGAACGAAACTGCCTGCAGCATTGGACTTCACCCAGTATGCCTTGCCGGGCTCAAGAGTAGTTGCTTCGGCGTATGTACCGGAATACCCAAAATATGCCGTGGCGCGAAGTCCCGGTGGAACGGTTGTTACATCTGCCGTGTCAACCGAAACCGAAAGCCCGCCAAGCAGGTTCCATCCTGCCGAAACCGGTATTGAGGCGCTCAGGATGAATGAATTGAACATGGACGCCGACCCGGGAGAGGCAAATTTCTCCCAGTAACCGGTGCCATTTTCCATTGTGTAATCCTGCACATACCCGCCACCCGGGTTAAACGAGAACGCGTATTCAAACGCGGAGGCCGGGAAGAGCTGGCGCACAGAATCGTTGGCCGTCACCACCGGGTTGGAGATCATGTTCCATCCCGCGTTATAAGGCACAACCGCGTTCCCATGCACATAACCGGTGACTACTGCACCTGCATCTACCTCAAGCCTGCCACTATAAATCGTCATGGTATCAACTGTAACATCCTGAAGGAGCGTCAGCGTATCCGAAGAATCCACAGTGACGTCAGCCAAAGCGTATGCTCCGGAACCGCTGAACGTCTGGTTCACACCGGATGTACCCTGTGAGTTCCCTCCGACACGAACCGTGTACTGGCAATCCACCAGCGCAAGAGCCGGAACCTGAAGGTCAATGGTTCCATTGTTGACAATTCCTCCGCCATCAAGGTTGATGGTATGGTGCATATCGTCCGTTGCGTTACTTGACACCCTGAGTGCAGCGCCGGTCTCGACAACAATACCGCCATTCAACATTGGGAATCCGGAACCTGTGGAATTCCCCATTGTCATTGTCCTGGTACCTGTCAAAGAACCGATCCAGAACGTGCTGCCTGCCTTCACGGTCAGGCTTGATATGTTCAGGAATACGTTCGTTGTCGGAGCAGTAACCATCGTTTTAGCAACTGTGCCATTGCCGATTTCAAGGTTGGCCAGGCGCATACCAGCGCTCTGCTTCAGGGTATCAGAAGAAGGCGATAGTGAAAGCAGCTTCACAGTTCCTTCATTCATATTGAGGCCTGCATCGCCGTTGTCCGGCGAATTGCTGGAGCTGCTGGATACATCGCCGCGCACAACAAGCGTTGCAGAACCATTGCCGTTCGATGTCAATTTCGCTCTTCCGCCGCGGTCACCGCCTCCTCCTCCGCTACCCCCCGAAATCGAGAGGTCGCCATACACGGTAAGCTGCTTCGTTCCACTCGCATCAAACGCCAGT
>CAZWIN010000330.1:0-3527 GCA_964633855.1 uncultured Chitinophagales bacterium | reverse complement strand
GAAAGCTCTGTTGGTTGACTTGGCTATGCACACTATTTCAAAGAACAACTTTGTAAACCGCATTCTTGGCGGGTCTCAAATATACACAATACCTTCCGCGATGTCAACAAGTTGACGAGGAAAATCTTGAAGGTGTCAAAGAAAAATCTGAGCCACTACATCTTGAAGCGGGACATCCAATATATCAGAGATGGCGAGAAAGTCAATACGAAGAAAAATCTTTTTAGACGCTATGGCTGATATTTGTACAGAACAATAGTCCCCTTGCCACCCTGCCCATCATTGCACAGGATCATGTCTCTATTGGGTAAAAAGGCAATCCCTTCCGGATGACTATTGGTTTTCTTGGGTATTCGCTTGATTTCAGCAACATTCCCTTTCAAGTCAACTTCTACTATTGCTCCTCCATCAGACGCTATAATAAAGAAGGTTCCGGCATGGCTTTTTGCAATCCCTGAAGGACCAAGACGTCCTTTGTCGGTTTTATGAGCAACATCTTCCAGGGACAAGACGAATTGTGGCTTTTCTTTTAATGATTTCGAACCCAATACAAACGAGTACACAGCTCTTACGTCGCCAAGTCCCTTCCCGGGATCACCCTTACAGGCAAGCAAAAGCGAGTTTGAAGAAGCATCATAGACAAGTCCCTCTACATCATTCTTCGCCGTAAGTTTGGTTTTATAGGTCTTGAACTTCTTTCGCTCACGATCATTGCCCTCTGTGAACTCATAGATTGTTCCACCGCTACTTACCATGTACAACATCGTGCCGGCGCAGGCGATATCTTCAAAATCATCTTCAACGAATCCATTACCCAAACTGAATCTCTTGACGATCGCGCCGGTCCCCGGATTGATTTGAAAAACAATCCCCTCTTCATCATTGTGAGCGAGAAGGTGTCCCTCGGGAGTGACTGTCAAGCCGGAAACTTCGCTTAACTCGCGCGGAAGGTCGATTTGAGGAACAGTCAAATCCGCAAGATCATAGTGCGAGAGCGCGGTAGCTTGACTAAATACAGCCGGTGCACCGGCAACAGACAAGCAGACACACACAAAGAACGCCCAACACCAATTCTTCACCACTTTATTGTGCTCCGATCATCCACTTGGGGGTCATAAGCCATTCGAGCGTCGCACAACAATCATACCGCAATGAATCAATCTTCAGCTTGCACAATCCGCCTTTTTTGAGAATGATCTCAACACCCTTTTCGCCCGCAAGAAGACGGGCAATCAAACCGCTTAAGTAAGGCTCATGACCTACAAGGAGGATGTGTTTAGCGCCTGCGTACTCTTCTCGCAACAAATCAATCACTTCTTCATCGTCTCCATCCGGTGTCAATGCATCAACCAGTCGCAAACTGTCTTTCACATCAAGTATCTCGGAGACAACTGCCGCCGTTTGTTTTGCGCGCTCGTACGGACTGGAAAGAACCACATCAAAGGAAATACCGAACTCCTTCATGGTCCGCGCAATGATGTGCAGCCTCTCCCTGCCCTTCTTCGTGAGCGGTCGAATCCGGTCATCCTCGTATCCCGGAGTTCCGCGCTCCACGGCAATCCCGTGTCTCAAGATGAAGAGTTCCACGACGAACCTTTCCCTTCTGCATCCGCCACAGGCCAGTACCCGTCTACCTCCTGCAGGTGATGGAAGAAGTTTTCAATCCTTGCTTGCCGTTGACGCTGGAGCTCCTGATGAACACGAAGAAGGGACTCGCCATCACTGAGACGTTTATTCTTCAATGCAAATTTGTTCACACTCGCTATGAGCACCTCGATATCCTGTACATCCCCCATACGTGATTGAAATTCGTGCATGGAAAGAAGGAGTTCGGGCGTCAGGGACCGAAACAACGGCTGCAGAAGCTCCGCCTGGTATCTGAACCTCTTGAAAGCGACGCGCATCGTGTGAATCGTCCCGGTATCATTACGATCCAGCAGTTGTTTGTATCGTTGAACCTTCATAAATGCCCTGGACACTGACGCAACAAGGACACCTGCATGAACAACAGCATTGGCGCGGTTCATCTCAATGCGGATCATCCGCTGAAGAGCATCGATACTTTTTTCAATGCGTTTCAACCTGGTGTGATTGACAAGAAGAAAAGTCTGCTTGATACAACGGGTTTCTTTTTTCCGAAGGGCCGTTATGAGAGGTTCAAGGCCGGGATAGCATGAAGACAAATTTGCAATCCCGATGAGTTGCACCTGAATATCACGCAAAGGTCCGCATCCATCAAACTGTTTTTTTAATCGCTTTCTCAGCCACAGTAATTGCTTGCTTTGTACAACGGGCTCAATCAACTCCAGAACGGCGATGAGTTTGCGCAGCGATACGCGCAGATCGTGAATTGATTCTTCGGAACATTTCTTGCGCGACCGATTCAACTCGCGGACATATCGTTTCCAGCGGTTTGAAAGCGCGCGTGTAACAACCACGCGTGCACCCGGACGTCGCTGTGCAACCTTCGGGCTCTGATCGGTATGTTCAAGAAACTGCATATCCACATCTATTCCGCAACGGCAAACTTAACGCTGTACACTTCTTCAAACATCGCTGACTTTCTCGCGAGCGCCCACTTTTCCAGCAAGAGATCGCCCTCCCCTTTGAGAACGAGGGTGAACTTCGGTTTTTTGAACTCCACCTCGAAATCCTGCACCATGGTCGCGTGTTCGTTATCCATTGCATCTGCGAGCCGGAGGAGCGAGGCAAGCTTTGATACAGCGACACGCTCTTTTGAAGAAAGAACCGCATACGCCTCGTGCTGCGGCTTCGGCATGGACTTGCGGTGATAACGCGCGATATTCGCGACGATGGCCATGTGCTTTTGGGTCAATCCAATGACAGGGTTTGCTGTCAGCAAATATTGCGCATGCTTGTGATGGTCCGTGATATTGACAAATTGTCCGATATCATGAAGCATCGCAGCAACCTCCAGCAACAACCGGTGTTCCGGCGTCAAATTGTGCATGTTCCGGGTTTCATCAAACAGTTTCACTGCGAATTTCGCCGTTGTGACCCCATGCTGTTCATCAAAGGCATACTTGCGTCCAATCTGCAGCGCGGAGGCGAGCACCTGGTTGCGATGCAGATGCTTTTGCTCGCCGTATAAATCCGCAACCATGTCGAGCAGCAGCCCATCCTTCAGTCCGACTCCGGGAATGACAACTTCATCAACATCGGCAAGCTTCATGATTTTCTGCAGAACGACGGCCGCGGGGACAATAACATCAGCACGGTCGGGACGCAGGCGCAGTTGCTGAATGCGCTCTTCAAACGTCATACTCTGAAGCTTCTTCACCAGCGAATCCTGTTCCTCCCGTGAGGCAATGCTGTTTCGTTCCTTGTTGAACACCTCGCTGCGCAGTTGTCCAAGCGATTCGATATTTCCACCTGTTCCAACACACAGCTCTATTTTTTTCTCACCGATCTCCTTTTTAATTCTGCGTTGTGCCGCGTCAACATACTCCCGTACTAATTGATGGAAGTGCTTCTCGCCCCGTTTCTTTTCCTCCAGAACCTGAAGG
>CAZWIN010000329.1:0-3542 GCA_964633855.1 uncultured Chitinophagales bacterium | reverse complement strand
TCACAAGGAGTACACCTTTTGCCGGCGTCGTTCTTATGTTTCTTGGAATCATGGTTTTGCTGCGACGAAAATTGAAAAATGGGTTTGTGATTAGTGAAGTACTTCTTTTGATTTTTGCCTGAGGAGCTTTTCTTGTTATGCTTGGGGCGCCCGTTATAAGATTACGTTATGCTGCACAGTTCCTCCCCTTCTTTATCATCTGGGCCTCGAAGGGTGCCGACACAATGCTTGATATCAGTGAAAGATTCAAGCTTTCAGGAAAACGCTCCGTACGAATCGTTGTTCTTTCGATTGTGGGTGTATGCATGTTGATACTCGCAACCGGATTCGGAAGTGTTGCCCAAGCCCTTGTCCCCCGAAGCCCACGGTGGGAAAACGCCGGACTCTGGTTGAAACAACACACAAACGAAGAAACAAGAGTTATGTCTTCGGGAACTATTATTCCTTACTACTCAGGTAGTATCTGGGTCCCGCTCCCTTATGCAGCCAGTCAAACTGCTGTGAGCTATGTGCAATCCAAGAAACCCGATTATGTTGTACTGATCGAACGGGATGCTCTCAATCGTCCATTTGGCGAAAAGTGGTTTTCGGATGGATTTCCGGATTCAGTGGCTACAAGGGTGTATTTGGATAGTGATGATGCAAAGGACAGAGTCACCATATTCAAAATGAACTATTAGAAAGCTATCCTCTTTCACGTTATGCTAACGAAGCCCCGCCGTTTGTTCTGCCTTAATTTTAACAATTCCATCTGCAATTTTCGACAGAAGTTCTTGCTCTAATCTTTGGATTGTAGTACCTTTGACTCCAGTCTGGCCGCTTTCTCATTGAGAAGATGATGCTCTTTTGTGATATTGATAGAGAAACTTGCCTGCATTATCGTTTATTTGTCTCAACAATGTCGGAATGGAATGTTTATCGTGAAAACTCTCCAATCGCTCACCTGTGTCTCACTGGTTCCTAACAGGATCTTTCTGTACACGTACATGCTCTTCTACGTCATTACTTGTTCAACATTGCTTGCCCAACAACCATCTTCCCTGCTCCTCGATAATGAGAAACACTTTGCGGAGTTGAAACAGCTTACCTTTGGTGGGCAAAACGCTGAAGCGTATTTTTCCTTTGATGAGACCAGGCTTATCTTTCAATCAACCCGCGACAGTTTACAATGTGACCAGGAATTTATTCTCAACCTGGCGACCGGCAATGCCCATATGGTAAGTACCGGGCACGGGCGTACGACGTGTGGTTATTTTCTTCCTGGTGATACACGTATCCTGTACTCATCCACCCACCATCAGAAAACGGCATGTCCTCCCATGCCGGATTATTCAAAGGGATATGTCTGGGCGGTCTATCCAGAGTACGATATTTTTACAGCGAAGGCGGATGGCTCTGAGCTGACGCAGCTCACCTCGACCTTGGGATATGATGCTGAAGCGACCATTTCTCCGAAAGGTGATAGAATTGTTTTTACTTCAATGCGAAACGGTGACCTTGATCTCTATAGCATGGATCTTGACGGAAAAAACGCTGTCCAACTGACGAATGAAATTGGCTACGACGGTGGGGCTTTTTATTCCTGGGATGGAAAATCAATTGTGTACAGGGCGTGGCACGAAACCGATTCATCACTCATTGCTACGTACAAAGGATTGCTTTCTGAAAACCTTGTCAGGCCTTCCCGCATGGAATTGTTTATTATGAACGCTGATGGTTCCGGTAAGAAGCAAATTACCAACAACGGTGCGGCGAATTTCGGTCCATTTTTTCATCCTGATAACAAGCGCGTCATCTTTGCATCGAACATGGCCGATCCAAAGGGGCGGGACTTTGATCTCTACGTTATTAATATTGATGGAACTGGCTTGGACCGGATTACTTACAACAATACGTTTGACGGCTTTCCTATGTTCACCCGCGAGGGGAAGCAGCTTGTTTTCGCATCAAACCGTAATGGTAAAGTACGTGGGGAAACAAACCTGTTCCTGGCAAAGTGGAAAGACTGAACCCTCTGGTATTCTAAAGCCATCTCTTATCAAAGAAGAAATTGAAGTGAGGTACTTATGAAGTATGCGGTAGCAGTTCTGTTAACAGGTTTTTTTATGTCTGGATGGCTTGTATACGCCCAGACAACAAGCCCTCCCATCACTGAGGATGACCTTCGTACGCACATAAAGTACCTTGCTTCCGATGAATTGGAAGGACGGGGTTCCGGCAGTCCGGGAAATGAAAAAGCAGCACAGTATATCGCAGAGCAATTCAATCTGTACGGGCTTTTGCCGGCAGGTGACAATGGATCGTATTATCAGAAATTCGAATTCGTCTCTGCGGTAAAGCCAGGAGCAAAGAACAGACTGAGCTTTCGGAAAGTTGACATCGCCTCATCAGCGGGGAAAGGTGAACCCGCTCCGATGAGTATTGACAAGGATTTCCGTCCGTTGGGCTTTTCAGAGAATACTTCAGTGACTGCACCAGTTGTCTTTGCAGGTTATGGTATCTCTGCCGAAGACCAGCAATATGACGACTATGCCGGGCTGGATGTCAGCGGCAAGGTAGTTATCGTCTTGCGTCATTCACCCGATGGAAATAATCCTCATGGGAAGTTTGGCCGCCAGAGCGCTCTCAGAGAGAAGGCCAGAGCAGCACGCGATAAGGGAGCATTGGGAATGATTGTCGTTACAGGTCCCGCGGACGAAGCGGAGGATGATCTCATAAAGCTCCTGTACGATCAGTCATTTTCTTCATCAGGTATTGCCGCTATTTCACTGAAGCGGTCAGCACTTGATGATTTGCTGAAATATATGAATCAGACGACCAAATCACTGCAAGATTCAATTAATACTACAAGAAAGCCACACAGCTTCATACTTGCAGGCATGCAAGTGGAAATGGAAACAGAGGTCCTCAAAGTCACTGATTCGACTTCCAATATTATCGGTTTGCTGAAGAGCGAGGACACCTCAACAGGCAAGGAAGCCTTAGTGTTGGGAGCACACATGGACCACCTTGGATATGGTGGCCCTGGTTCAGGCGCGCTTGATCCTGATGAGCATGCCGTACATAATGGCGCCGATGATAATGCTTCAGGTACAGCCGCATTGCTTGAATTGGTGCAAGCTTTTACATCTTCTGGGCAAAAACTGAGAAGGTCTTTGCTATTTATTGCATTTTCCGGAGAGGAGTTGGGGACACTGGGTTCAGCCTATTATGTTAATCATCCGGCTATTCCTCTCCAAAACACTGTGGCTATGCTCAATATGGACATGATAGGCAGACTTGAGAAACAGACTCTTACTGTGCATGGCATCGGAACTTCGCCCGGTTGGACAGAACTCGTGCACGCTCACAATCAAGCTATGAAACAGGATTCCTTCCAGATCAAGTCTGTTTCAGATGGTTTCGGCCCGAGCGATCATGCACAGTTCTACGGGAAGGATATTCCAGTGCTGTTTTTCTTTACCGGAACACATAATGATTACCACAAGATTTCTGATGACTGGGACAAGATTAACTATCAGGGAGAAAAGAAGATAGTTGAT
>CAZWIN010000328.1:3247-3549 GCA_964633855.1 uncultured Chitinophagales bacterium | reverse complement strand
CCACCTCAACGGGAAAAACAAATACCAGTGACAATACTATCGGCATCAATGCATATGCTAACGCTGCAAAAGAATTTCGCAGCGTTCCCTTTCCGCCA
Organism: uncultured Chitinophagales bacterium; assembly: GCA_964633855.1. Lineage (GTDB taxonomy): Bacteria > Bacteroidota > Ignavibacteria > UBA10030 > UBA6906 > CAZWIN01. Next base: position 3,451 of record CAZWIN010000328.1, on the reverse strand, counting down.
AACTTCCGTCCTAAGTGATATATGCCTATGCTGCACAGCCCGAAAACTATTACGCCTACGATAGGGCCAATCAGAGTTGCCGAAGCCGCGAGAAAGAAAACATTCTCAAATTGTTGTTCCCAATTCCGGTACCAGGCAAAACTAAAGAAAGCAGCAACCCCGTCAATTAACACCAAAAGAAAAGCATAATTCTTATGGAGCGCA
>CAZWIN010000328.1:0-3237 GCA_964633855.1 uncultured Chitinophagales bacterium | reverse complement strand
AATCATCCCCCATATACAGGAAAAGAGATCAAGTGTATCAACCTTTGCCTGCAGATACGCTTTGCAACTCATACAAATGGTTGCAAGATCTTCATTGGCAGTACCGCAAACAGTGCATGTTGCCAATGGAGTTTCTTCCTCCTTCAAGAAAACACTGGTCCGGAATGTTCTATCCGGATACCTACAACTTTAAGCAAATCAATTGGTTAACAGTATATCAATTTTTGCTTTCTTAATCAATGCTTTTTGAATCAAACTCTGTGTTGGGCTTTCTCAGGTGATGGGGGCGAAACGAGCCGTAAAGTGCCTGAGAATTTGTGCTTCTTCAATAATCCGATACCCTCCAAATGATTCCCTGCGCTTGAATACGTCAATAACAACTTCTGAGACGTAATCAATGTGGCTTTGAGTATAGACCCTCCGTGGAATGGCAAGGCGGACAAGTTCCATCTTTGCCGGAACAAGATTCCGCTGTACATCGTATTTCCCAACCATCACGCTCCCAATCTCAACCGAGCGGATTCCTCCACAAAGGTAAAGTTCTACAACGAGGGTCTGACCGGGATAGTGGTGCACTGGAACATGCGGCAGAATCCTCTTTGCGTTAAGGTACACCGCATGACCTCCGGGGGGCTGCATGATGGGAACACCGGCTGCGGTCAGCCGTTCACCCAGGTATTCGACAGACCTGATCCTGTACTGAAGGTAGTGCTCATCCAACACTTCATCCAACCCTTGGGCAATCGCTTCCAGGTCACGGCCAGCAAGTCCGCCATATGTCGGAAACCCTTCGGTGATAATGAGCAGGTTCCTGGCTTTCATTGCAAGCTCATCGTCATTCAAGGCGAGGAATCCTCCCATATTCACAATTGCATCTTTCTTCGCGCTCATTGTAACGCCGTCGGCAAGAGAAAACATTTCCTGCGCAATCTGCTTCGGAGAAACATTCTCATACCCCTGCTCCCTAATCTTGATGAAATAGGCGTTCTCTGCAAACCGGCACGCGTCAAGAAAAAGCGGGATATGATATTTTCTGCAGAGTTCTTTTGTTGCACGAATGTTTGCCATCGAGACGGGTTGTCCCCCGCCTGAGTTGTTCGTCACAGTGATCATACACAACGGGATATTTTCTCGACCCGTCTTCTGTATGAATTGTTCCAGCGCTGCGAGATCCATGTTCCCCTTGAAGTCTGCCGCAAGATCAGGTTGCCTTCCCTCTTCCGTCGGCAAGTCGACTGCTTCCGCTCCCGAAAATTCAATATTCGCACGTGTCGTATCGAAGTGTGAATTATTGGGGATGAATTTCCCTTTGCCGCCAACAATGGAAAAAAGTATCTTCTCTGCAGCCCTTCCTTGATGGGTGGGAATAACATGCTTCATTCCGGTGATCTCACGAACCTTGCCTTCAAACCGGTAAAAACTTTGCGCCCCGGCATACGATTCATCCCCCTGCATTATTCCCGCCCATTGTGCCGAGCTCATTGCGGCAGTCCCGCTATCCGTCAATAAATCAATCAGGACATCTTCTGCCTTCACAGCAAACAGATTAAACGACGCCTCCTCAAGTATTCGACGGCGCTCTTCAACAGTGGTAAAGCGGATCGGTTCAACTGATTTGATTTTGAATGGTTCAATAATCGTCTTCATAGCAAAAGACCTTTTGTTGTCATTGTTGATGTTCTAATCTACGGCATGTAGAAGCTTCATGCAATGTATTGACGCAGACAATTCGCATTTGAAACAAACCCTTGAATCCTTATCTTGCAAACACTATGGAACAAGCAAAGTGAACCTGTTTAAGAAACATAAACGGCCGGAAGAGCTTGGGGCAATCCTCTACGAAGCTCTGAGGGATGGCATGGAAGGCAATGAGGATCTTTCGCTCGACAGTTTCATAAGGAATCTTGACCGCAATCCGGAGGGTTTGGAGACTAATTACAAAGGCGAAATAATGGTTGGATTGATGTTTGCGGCCGGGCTTGCGGTTGAACGATCCGCCACACCAAAGATTGCGAACAGAATCATGAGTGGAATGAAAGCGGAACTACTGAATCATCTGGAGGAGCAGGGAGCAAGCCTGTTGCAAAGAACGGAATGGGAAGCCATTGTTGCCAGTCGTTTTCTTCTGTACAGAAAATGCCTTGAGGATTATTCCGGCTTTGAACCACCGTGGAAACTTGGCAGGGAGTTTTTCTGGAATATTCTTGGCGCTGAAGAGCAGATTGCCATGTCAATAAAAATCGCCACACTTTACCTGATGGAAGGACAATCACTCTGCCAGAAGTTGGTCAACATGCATGGGCCGACTCTGCTGGTTTCTGCTGAAAAGTAAGCATACGCCATACATTCCCCCTCCCCTTTCACCCTCACATTACAATAAATCAAAGAACGCCACGTTATTCCGCGTCATAGCTGATGAGAGAAAACACATCGTAACCGCTGAGTTTTGAACGCCCCGGAAGAAACGCCAGCTCGATGAGAAACGCAGTTCCCATAATTTCTCCTCCCAGCCTTTCCACAAGCTGACAAGCTGCTGCCATTGTTCCACCTGTTGCGAGAAGGTCATCCACCATCAGGATGCGCTCACCCTGAGCAATTGCATCCTTGTGAATTTCGATCGCGTCAGAGCCGTACTCAAGTGCATACTCCTGTCGGATCGCGGCGGCAGGAAGTTTCCCCGGTTTGCGAACCGGTACAAACCCGCATCGTAACGTGTATGCCACGGGCGCACCAAAGACAAACCCGCGTGACTCAATACCTACAACTTTATCAATCTTCAAGGAAGAGTACTTCGCTGAAATCAAATCAATGGACTGCCGGAATGCATCCGGGTTTTTCAGCAGTGTTGTAATGTCCCGAAACATGATTCCCTTCTTCGGAAAATCTGGAACACTACGGATACTCTCGACCAGCATATGAGCCATAAAGGTTACCACTCAATCTTCTGCTTGTTCAGAAATGCCTGAATTCCCTGTTTACATTCCGTAGTCATGCGGGCAGCAGCGTTCATGTTGGCGGCATACTCCAGAGAGTCCATCAGGTTCATCCCGCCAAGCTTTGAGAGCATTTCCTTGCACAAGCCCATGGACATCAGGCTGTTCTGTGTCAGAAGCTCGTTGATGAGCGCGTTTGTTGATGTCTGAAGGTCCTTCTCAGGAACCACGGCATTCACCAGCCCGATGCTTCCAGCTTCAGCAGCGCCTATGATGTTTCCTCTCAGCACCAACTCTCGTGCCC
>CAZWIN010000327.1:0-3559 GCA_964633855.1 uncultured Chitinophagales bacterium | reverse complement strand
ACGCGAAAACTGAGGGAGTTCATTACAGCTGTCCAGCTTGAGCGAAGCTTTACCAAGGATGAAATCCTTGAGTTTTATCTTAACGTGGTATATTTTGGAAGAGGAACCTACGGTATTTCAGCCGCATCGCATTTGTATTTTGGGAGGCCACCGGCAGATCTTGCATTGGGTGAAGTTGCCACCCTTATCGCCCTGCTGAAGGGGCCGGCGTACTACGACCCGTTCAATCATCCGGAGAGGTCTGTTGCCCGGAGAAATGTCGTATTGTCTCAAATGGCAAAGTACGGCTTTATCACCCAAGAACAGGAACAAGAGGCGCGGAACGAGGAACTTGATGTCAAGTCAAGCGACAATACAGTCGCCGCTGGCATCGCTCCTCATTTCGTCGAGTATATCCGTCAACAGCTCTCACAAAAGGCTGAGAAATACGGCTATGACCTCTACCGCGACGGTTTGTCGGTTTATACCAGCCTCGACAGCAGAATGCAGCGCCACGCGAATAAAGCCGTTGAGGAACATCTTGCTGAGTACCAGAAAATGTTCGACGGTTTGTGGGATTGGAACAAGGAAAAGGATGCACTGGGAAGGGTCATTGACCAGGCAATACGCACGTCGGATGCCTTCAGAAAATCCAAGTTGTCACAAGAACGCGACAGTGTGTACAAATCGCTTCGCACCAGCCGCGCATGGGTTGACTCCATGAAACAGCGTGCGCAACGGATTGAGATCGGCTTCGTTGCGATTGATCCGAAGAACGGTGGAATCCTTGCCATGGTGGGCGGCGCAGATTTCAAGAGCTTCAAGTACGGATTGAATCATGTAACGCAAATCCGGAGGCAGGCAGGGTCGTCATTCAAACCGTTTGTGTACACCGTTGCAATTGATAATGGCTATCCACCTTGTTACGAATTGCTGAATCAGCCCGTTACGATTATGATGGCAAACGGAAAGCGATGGACGCCGTCAAATTCTGACGGCACCTTCGGCGGGAAAAGCACCTTGCGCGACGGGCTGAAGACTTCCATCAACCTTGTTGCAGTTCGTGCCATTATGGAGATAGCACCCGTTTCCCAGGTGATTGAGTATGCTCGCCGCATGGGGATTACAACCTCGCTTCCACCGTATGAGTCGCTTGCCCTTGGCGCGGGTGAGGTTTCGCCTCTCGAAATGACCTCCGCCTTCGGGGTATTTGCCAACCATGGCGTATATGTGGAACCATCATCAATTTTGAGAATTGAAGATAAGGACGGAAACCTCATTGAAGAGAACCTGCCAATGCGCAGGGAAGTCTTAAGTGAAGCGACGTCGTTCATTATGACAACAATGCTTCAGGGGGTCGTGGATGAAGGGAGCGCGGCAAGAATCCGCAACTTCTATCATCTCCCCGCCGCAGGGAAAACGGGCACAACTCAGGAGTTTGCCGATGCATGGTTTGTCGGTTATACACCGCAAATATCTGCTGGCGTATGGGTGGGTTTTGATAATAAGAGTGTGCATTTTACGAACTGGGATGGACAGGGTGGCCGGGCCGCGGCACCTGTGTGGGGCAGATTTATGCAGTACGTGTATGATGATCCCTCGATTGCTATGCCTCTGGAGTACTTCGAGGTTCCCGCAGGAGTGTTTCAGGAAACAATCTGCGAGTCAACAAAAAAGATCGCCACGGAATTCTGTCCGCACAAGGTAACAGAATACTTCACGGAGAAAACTCTTCCCGGAAAGTGTAACGTTCACACGACTTCCCGATGGCTGGAGGGCGAGGAAAACAAGGGAACGATCAGTTTCTGAAGACTATACGGGGGATCGAAGAGAGAAGAGACGAAAGCCGGTATTAGTCCGTTGAAAGCTCTGAATCAAAGATATGGTCCGAATCAACTTCTGCCGCAGGTTTTGACTCTGGCGTTTTCTCCTTTTTCAGGATCAACAACGGGATGGCAGCAAGAGCAAACAACGCCGCAAATTTGAGAAACTTCATAGCTCCCTCCGTTTGAAATGATGGATTACGCACAGCCTCTTTTCAAGTATACACATCTTTCTTCCAATCGTCAGTGACTTCAAACACAAGGGGCTTACTCAGATCAAAAAAGAACCCCGACAACTCTAGATTGCCGGGGCCTCCCCTTCTTTCTGTAAGAACTTCCCTCTACTTCACCAATGTCATTTTCCTCAAAAAGACTTCGTCTCCCGACGAGAGCCGGTAAAAATACAGCCCCGTCGAGAGATTGCTTGCGTCAAATTGAACCTTGTGATACCCCGCTGTTCGCACATCATCCAGTAAGATAGCGACGCGTTCACCAAGGAGATTATACACCTCAAGCCGGACACGCGCTTCCTTCGGCACGGCAAATTCAATCGTGGTTGACGGATTGAACGGATTGGGATAGTTCTGCCCGAGTCCAAATACTGTCGGTAATGGGCTGAGGTCATCAACCCCGCTGAGGATATCAACCTGTACACCGTCGGTATAATGAACGCTTCCATCAAGATCAATCTGCTTCAACCTGTAAAACCATGTGCCAAGAGATGCCGCATTATCAACAAATTCATATGCATGAGGTTCAACCGTAGTTCCATGCCCCGGAACAAAGCTGTTGGGAATCGTCTGATAGTCTTCCGGCTGGCCTGCGGCTTTCTGCACTTCAAAACCATAATTGTTCGTCTCTGAAAGAGTCATCCATTCCACACGAACCTGGCTGCCGGAGGTATACGTTGCGCTCAAATTCGCCAGCTGTATCGGAAGCGGTTCATCAAGATTGTGCAACGTTCCGGCTGAAATCACTGTGGTGTTGTCATCCTTAAATACATTTGTCGCATTGGGAGAGATTGTTCTCCAGACAAGTCCTGTACTGGAAGACAGGTTGACAATATTGAATCTGACGGTGATAATATCAACATAAGTTAATGGAACAGTGGTGCCGAAGTTGGGCAGCAATAGTTCTATGTTCACAGAAACTCTGCCTGTTGCCGGCTGGGTGAGTGTCATCGGACTATAGAACGTACCGGAGAAATTGTCCACAGAGTGTAGTGTCGGGCTCGTAATAGCTGAGGTATTGTAGGTGAAAACAAGGTTACCGCTTCCCATGTTGAATTCACTTCCGTTAGCCTTGATCTGCAGCTTCACCTCGTATATCGAACCGTTGTTTTGCGTCTCAACAAATTGCAGGTCATATGTCTGCGCTATCGCAGACAACGGAATGAGCATTCCAACAACAAATAGAATTGAAAATATTTTCATGGATGAGCCGCTTTCAACAAATGGAAGAATCAACCTTCACGCTTTGCTTTGATGGCTGAGGACCACGGCAAAGCCTTCTGGATATGCTGCATTAATTTAATGAGTCCCAGGCCGGGAGGGTGTTAGTTGCATCACAAAGGTTGTTTACCGCAACAGTGCCATGCCCAAAAACAGAGCATTTAGGGCAGTTATCCCTTCGCGTACTATGCTCAAAATCGAGGTACCAGAAATTCCCGATGACATCTTCAGAACAAGCCCTAAAGCTTTTCACAAGAGGCGAACCATAAAACAGGTGCCATTATGTACAAAGGGTGCAATACCTTT
>CAZWIN010000326.1:0-3571 GCA_964633855.1 uncultured Chitinophagales bacterium | reverse complement strand
AATCCCGAGTACTCCGGTGTTTCGACTTTACGTAATGTACGGATGCGCACTTGTCCGAGATTGATAAACGCATAACGCACATTGTACACCAACTCTTCGCCTTCCAAAAGGAACGGAGGGGCGGAGGGCTCTCCCTGTTGGGCTCCCAGCGGAAGAGAGCATATGAAAAAAAGAAGCAACCAGAGGGTGCATGTGCGAACCCAAAGGTTGCTTCTTACGACTCCAGAAAGTGTTCTGATATCGTTCCCTTTTGAGAATATTACTTCAAGCTGCTCATACTCTTTGCAATCTTCTCGGCCTCGGGCCATACGGACATGGCTTTGTTGAACTGATTATCTTCAAGCAACATCACCCGTGACGAACCCTCGTTGCCAAAAAGATTACGGCCGATGAATGCCTTTGCAAACGCCTTCACATACCGCTCATCTTTGTCAAACTGATCCTGCTTGAATTCCACTTTCTTTACCTTGGCAATCTCCAGAATCTCACCCATCATGTCTTTCGTAATGGCAAAGTCTGATACATATTGCCGTGCGGTTTTAAACTTCGACTTCATTTCCGTACCGTGATGCTCGAGGTATTTGTTGGCGAATTCCAGGAATACCAGGCGGCTCCGCAACTGAACAGTGTATTCCGTCAGCCGGTCTGCCTTGACAATATAATCCGGCGTGATGCCGCCACCACCATAGACTTTTCTTCCACCGGCAGTTTTGAATACCGGGCGTGTCGAATCTTTCTCGGCTTCGTGCTCGACATTATCGCCCTCGGATTCTTCCCTCTCATATGCCTCGCGCTGGTACTTCACCTTGTCGCCATCAAACGGCCGCTGAATCAACCTACCCGTCGGCGTGTAGTACCTCGCGGTTGTCAGCCGGAATGCTGAACCATCCTTCAAGTCGAACTGCCGTTGCACAAGCCCCTTGCCGAATGTTGACTCACCGACAATCAATCCACGGTCCCAATCCTGTACGGCACCGGAAACAATTTCGCTTGCAGATGCCGATCCGTTGTTGACAAGTACGATGAGTGAAACATCGGCGAACTTCGCCGAGCCGGAGGAAGTGTACTCTTCTTCAAATTCCGGACGGCGGCCTTTGGTGTACACAACTTTCTTTCCTTTTGGAAGCAACTCATCGGACATCTTGAATGCCTGCTCAAGATATCCTCCGGGATTTCCGCGCAGGTCAAGAATCAGCCGCTTCATTCCCTGCTGTTTCAGCTTTGTTACACCTTCAACAAACTCGCTATGGGTGTTTGCTGCAAACCGCGTTACACTGATGAAACCGGTTTCATCATCAATCATGAAACTTGCATCAACTGTATAGAGCGGAATCTTGTCCCGGGTGATCTCAAAATCCAGCAGGCCATCAATGCCTGCACGCATAATGGAAACCCGCACCTTGCTCCCTTTCGGGCCGCGCAACTTGGACCGGACTCCCGATTCTGTTATCGCGATGGCGGTGGAGTCATTGATTCTCAGAATTTTGTCGCCCGCCTGAATGCCGAGTGCCTCACTTGGCCCGCCAACGATGGGGGAAACGACAAGAAGCGTATCATTCAATACCTGGAACTCAATTCCTATCCCCTCGAAACTCCCCTGGAATTCCTCGTTCACCCTTTGCAACTGTGAGGCGGGGATATAAATGGAGTGAGGATCCAGCTCGTTCAGAACGCCGTTAATTGCCGACTCCGTCAGCTTCTGGGTATCAACATCCTCGACGTAGTACTTTTCGGTCAGGCTCAGGACATCCTTGAACTTGTTCAGCTGTTCATAGATGTTGTCCTCCGAAATCACGTTGTTCAGCAACGCCCCTGCGAAGAGGCTGCCGACAACCAGCAAAACAACCGTCAGCAATGAAAATCTCTTGCCCATTAAGTAATTACCCTTCCCCTGAAATGGCATAAAGTAAGTGTCTGCAATCTATTAACGTCTGACAACGACAAAATGTTCACCACTCTTTGCGAGTATATCCAAAATCCATTTGAAAGTCAAACAAATAGGGTAAATATGAAATTGCGGATTGCGGAATGTCGGTTTCGGATGGGGTATTTGTCATTTGCTTGGTTCCTGGGACTTGAGATGTGGAACTTCCTCAGCGGACGGGTTTCCACTCATCCAAAATCGAACGGCGAAGGAAAAACACCGACAGAAAATTCAAAAACCAGGACGCACTGACATAGATGTATCCGTACTTGCGATATCTGCGCGGTGATTCATACACCTTCACATCCTTCAAGAATCTGATACGGCCAAGATCTTTGAGGCGGCGGAACATATCATAATCCTCGCCTGCCGCAATTTGCGCCGCATATCCGCCGGCCTTCTCAAACACCCTTCGCGGTATGATATGGCACTCTCCCCTGCCCATTCCCATCCCGACAACATTCATCATGGCGAATAGCCAGTTGTAGAAACCGTGAAAGAGCCGGTCCGGTAATCGTTCTTCTTCAGGATACACACCCACACTGCAAGTCAACGCAACAGCATCCTGTTTCTGTAATTCCAGCGTAATACGTTCAAAGAAATGACTGATATCCTTGACCAGAGTATCAGCATTCAGAAAGATCAGCACATCGCCTTGTGCATGTCGAGCACCGATGTTCCTGCCGAGCGAGATCGTCTGTTTTGTGTGATCTGTGTTCTCAATCAGAACACAATGATACCGATGCGCAATCTTCAGTGTGCTGTCCGTGCTGCCGCCATCGCTGACGACGATCTCAAGATTGTACCGGGAGCAGAGTTCAGGCGTGAACTGCCCAAGCATGCGGTCAAGCATTTTCTCTTCGTTCAAGGTGGGAATGATCACTGAAATCATAGAGCGCGTGGTGATGTGTTATCTCCGGCGGCAGAAACAAAACCACCTGCACATCAAAGCTCCCTCACAGACTGGATAATCCTGGTTTTGAATTCTTTGTCCAGCCTGATCTTCCAATGGGGAACAATCATCGAGCTCTGATAGAGCCGTTCAAAGCCCGCTTCGGAAAGAGAGACGGTTTCAATCGGGCATCGCCACAATGTCGCCGGATGTTGCAGTGTGAATACCGTTTCCAGCCCGAGCCACTCGTCAGCCAGCTTCCATGTGTTCACGTCGGGTTCCTCACCGATGCTTCTCAGGCGCGTGTCATTCAACTGGCGGCCTTCGATTTCGTAATACCTGTCATGAGCATCACCTGCCATCAAGCCGACGTTGAATTCAACGCCAAACAGTATTTCAACGGGATGCTGTTCCAGGTTCTTCAGCCTGTAATCAACAGTAAACATACCTGTGCCCGGCTTGTAAGCCACCTTCTTTTCAAGAGCAAGCCGGTGCGGTTTATCGTTGAACCACAACGCACCGTTGCGCGTTAACGTAAGCTCGATGCCGCCGTTTGTTCTTTTTGTTTCTGCGGCATAGGGCTGGTTAACAAAATCACCTTGCTCGAGATATTTGCACTGTGCGAAAGATTCGAGCGTTGTCGCCGGACCGAAGAAATGATCAATCAATGAACCGTGACGGTACCAGTCAAAGTGCAGGTGCTGCTCAAGCCCCTCTTCTTTCGCAAGCACGCCGTCGTGGATGTTCGTCTTGTT
>CAZWIN010000325.1:0-3576 GCA_964633855.1 uncultured Chitinophagales bacterium | reverse complement strand
GACAACTTGGGCATCTTTACGCGGTGTCATGCCCTGGATTTTGCCACGACGTGAATTCAAGTCACCGATGACATCTCCCATGTATTCTTCTGGAGTAACCACCTCAACGTTCATGATCGGCTCCAGCAACACCGGATTAGCCCTGCGTGCCGCTTCTTTGAACGCCATGGAACCAGCAACCTTAAACGCCATTTCAGAGGAATCAACATCATGGAAGGAGCCATCAAACAGCCGCACCTTCACATCTTCAACGGGGTAGCCGGCAAGAACGCCATTTTTCATAGCTTCAACAATACCCTGCTCAACCGGCTTAATAAATTCTTTAGGAATCACACCGCCAACGATCCCATTTTCAAAAACGAAGCCCTTGCCCTTTTCATTTGGCTCCAATTCAATCCAAACATGGCCGAACTGACCGCGGCCACCGGATTGGCGCACAAATTTGCCTTCGGCTTCGACCTTTTTTCTAATTGATTCCTTGTATGCCACCTGTGGCTTGCCGATATTCGCCTCGACACGAAACTCGCGTTTCATGCGATCAATGATAATTTCCAAGTGCAACTCACCCATACCGCTGAGAATGGTTTGTCCGGTCTCTTCGTTAGTGGAAATACGAAGCGTGGGATCTTCCTCGGCAAGCTTGGAAATAGCTTCACCCATTTTTTCCTGATCTGCCTTTGTTTTTGGCTCGATAGCTACGTGGATCACCGGATCCGGGAACGTCATCTTTTCAAGAATAATTTGATCCGATTCATCGCATAGCGTATCGCCAGTGCGCGTGTTCTTCAGCCCCACCGCAGCAACAATATCTCCCGCGTACGCTTCCTCAACATCCTCGCGTGTATTCGCGTGCATACGCAGGATACGGCTAATACGCTCCTTCTTTCCCGAAACAGGATTGAGTACATACGATCCCGCCTTGAGTGTACCCGAGTACACTCGGAAATACGTAAGCTTTCCAACAAAGGGATCTGTCATAATCTTAAACGCAAGCGCTGTAAACTTTTCATTGTCAGAAACCTTGCGTTCCACATGGTCCGTCATGTTTATATGATGACCCGTGATGATCGCATTGTCGCGATCAAGCGGAGAAGGCAGATAATCGATCACAGCATCAAGGAGCGATTGTACGCCCTTATTCTTGAATGAAGAACCGCAGAGCACCGGAACGATACTCACCTTCAGCGCCGCCTTCCGCAACACAGCCATAATCTCTTTGGGAGAGATCTCCTTGCCTTCGAGATACTTCTCAAGCAAAGAATCATCTTCGTCAGCAACAGCCTCAAGCATTTTCGTCCGGTATTCGCGCGAAAGAGCTTCCATGTCGTGTGGTATAGCGATATCTTCCCACTCGGAACCCAGACTAGAGTCCTTATACATGCGCGCCTTCATCGTCACCAGATCAATAATCCCTGCAAAAATATCTCCTTCACCAACAGGCAACTGAATAGGTACCGCGTTTGCTCCGAGCCGCTCTTTCATCATCTGCACAGCGCCCAGGAAATCCGCTCCCACCCTATCCATCTTGTTCACGAATGCAATACGGGGCACGCCGTATTTATCCATCTGCCGCCAAACCGTTTCAGATTGCGGCTCAACTCCACCAACTGAACAGAACAACGCTATAGCACCATCAAGCACACGAAGCGACCGCTCAACTTCAACAGTAAAATCAACGTGACCGGGAGTATCAATAATATTGATACGGTGGTTATTCCAAAAACACGTTGTAGCCGCAGATGTAATTGTAATACCGCGCTCTTTTTCCTGCTCCATCCAGTCCATTGTTGCAGCACCGTCATGAACTTCACCCATACGGTGGAGTACGCCGGTATAAAACAAAATACGCTCGGTCGTCGTCGTTTTCCCGGCGTCAATATGCGCGCTGATACCTATGTTGCGTGTTCTATCTAAAGGATACTGTCTGGGCATAAAATTCTTTTGTCAATCCTCTACTACCATCACCACTTGAAATGCGCAAAAGCCTTGTTGGCCTCGGCCATCTTGTGCGTGTCTTCTTTTTTCTTAATTGCATTTCCTTCACCACCCGCGGCCGCCATAAACTCTGCGGCCAGCTTCTGCGACATCGACCTGTCTTTACGGTCGGAAGCGTAAGAGATCAACCAGCGAATTGCCAGTGCCGTGCTGCGTTCATGTCGAACTTCCGTTGGGACCTGGTACGTTGCACCGCCCACTCTACGCGCTTTCACTTCCAACATCGGCCTCGTGTTGTTTACAGCTTTTTTGAAAACATCCAAGCCGGCGTTCTTCGTTTTCTCTTCAATGATTGTAAATGAATCATAAACGATTCTACGCGCCAAATGCTTCCTGCCACTTTTCATGACACAGTTGATAAATTCAGATACCAGCGTATCATTGAACTTCGGATCAGGAATGATCAGTCTTTGATTTGATTTTTTCTTTCTCACAGCTCTTCAGCAATCCGATAATGATTATTTTGCTCTTTTGGCGCCGTATTTTGATCGGCCTTGTTTTCGTTCTGCAACCCCAGCAGTATCCAGTGTACCGCGGATAATATGATAACGGACACCCGGAAGGTCTTTCACCCTCCCACCTCGAATCATAACAATAGAGTGCTCCTGAAGGTTATGTCCTTCCCCGGGAATATAAGCAGTGACCTCCATACCGTTTGTCAGCCGCACACGCGCCACTTTTCTCAAAGCAGAGTTAGGCTTTTTCGGTGTTGTAGTGTACACACGGGTACACACGCCCCGCTTTTGAGGGCAGGCATCCATGGCAGGCGCCTTGCTTTTCCAAGTAACGCGCTGCCGGCTACTTCTGACAAGTTGGTTAATAGTCGGCAAAAATCACTCCAAAATTAAAAAGGGGGTAATCCAGAACAAAGTGTGAACGAGCAAGGTTAGTAAGATAGCAAATGCTTGATAGAAAGTCAAGAACCAAAACACCTACTTTCTGCCAAAAACCTTATGCCTGCAGCCTAGCTTTAGCCCGCGTCCTTTTCTCCGGACTCTCCTTGGTTTCCACCTCGGATGCAAGCTCTTCTGCCTCCCCAGAAACGACCAGAATATCTCTGAAATGCTTCAGGCCAGTTCCGGCAGGAATCAGATGGCCCATAATGACGTTTTCCTTCAAACCATACAGGTTGTCCACTTTGCCTTCGATTGCCGCATCAGTGAGAACCTTTGTTGTCTCTTGGAATGAAGCTGCAGAAATAAAGCTATCAGTCGACAAGGCAGCAGACGTAATTCCCAGCAACACAGGCTCTGAAGTCGCTGGTTCCGAGTCGCGATACTCAATCACCTTCTTTGCCCTTTTCCGAAGGTCTCCATTGATTTCGCGGACTTTTTTCTTGGAACCTAACTGGCCATTTTTATACTTCGAATCACCTTTACTCAAAATCACCACTTTGTCCCTAAGTGCGTCGTTCTCGGCTTCGAACTTCAGCTTGTCGACATAATCTCCCTCAAGGAACTTCGTATCACCGGAATCCACGACTTTCATCTTTTGCATCATCTGTCGAACGATAATCTCAATATGTTTGTCATTGATTTTAACACCCTGAATACGATAGACTTCCTGGATTTCATTCACAAG
>CAZWIN010000324.1:0-3594 GCA_964633855.1 uncultured Chitinophagales bacterium | reverse complement strand
AAACCATACACAGAAAAACCGGCAATCAACAGGAGAGAGAAGAGAACTCCTCTCTATGAAAATCCAATCGAACGCACACTTCCGTCTAAGATCATTTCCTTACTTCCCGATGAGTTGTTTGTATGCTGAAGCGCTCAACAAGCCCCCTATTTCGGATGCGTTGGATAATTTGATCTTCACCATCCACCCTTTCCCGTACGGATCCTTGTTCACCAACTCTGGGGTTTTCTCCAGCTCCTTATTTATCTCATTGATTGCGCCGGAAACAGGTGCATACAAATCCGATACTGCCTTGACGGCCTCGATTGTACCAAATGAATCATGCTGCTTTACATTTCTTCCAACTGTGGGGAGCTCGACAAAGACAACATCGCCGAGTTCACCCTGTGCGTACTCGGTAATACCGACGGTACCGTTCTCGCCGTCAATCAAAACCCACTCGTGGTCTTTCGTGTATTTCAGGTTTTCGGGGAAATTCATTGTGTATCCTTTCTATAGGGAGGATCAATCTTCAGGGAGTAACTCAAAACTGTTCAGGAAACTTGTATCAAATTTGCCGCTGCGGAATTTCTCGTTTCTCATCACCTGGCGATGGAATGGGATAGTTGTTTTAATCCCCTGGATAGTAAACTCGTCAAGTGCCGACGCCATTTTGTTGATCGCGCCCTCGCGGGTTTGCGCATACACTACGAGTTTGGCAATCAAAGAATCATAGTATGGGGGCACGTGGTAACCGGCATAACTGTGCGTATCCACACGCACGCCAAACCCACCGGGCATATGGAAGTCCGTAATCTTGCCCGGGCTTGGCCTGAAGTCATGGAAAGGATCCTCCGCATTGATACGACATTCAATCGCGTGGCCGCGTTGGGGAATTTTCCGCTTTGGCAGCTTCTCTCCGGCAGCAACACGCAATTGGAGCTTGATCAGATCATGTCCGGTAACCTGTTCAGTCACCGGATGCTCCACCTGAATGCGCGTATTCATCTCCATAAAGTAGAAGTTCTTATTCTTGTCAACAAGAAACTCAATCGTGCCGGCGTTTTCATAATTCACCGCTTTGCATCCTTTGAGCGCGGCATCACCCATTTTTTTCCGGAGTGTTTCGTCCACAACAGGCGACGGCGATTCCTCAATCAGTTTCTGGTGCCTGCGCTGGACAGAGCAGTCTCGCTCGCCAAAGTGTATCACATTACCGTGCCGGTCACCGAAGACCTGAATCTCAACATGGCGCGGCTCTTCGACATATTTCTCGATGTAAACATCAGGATTATTGAAGCCCTGCTCCGCTTCGTGCTGAGCAGTCTTGAAGGCAGTTTCGAATTCTGATTCTTCACGCACAATGCGCATCCCGCGCCCGCCACCACCTGCTACAGCCTTGATGATCACAGGGAAACCAATAGACTTCGCAATCTCCGTACCTTCGCCGACCCCCTTCACTACGCCATCACTCCCCGGAACGACAGGAACTCCCGCTTTTTTCATGGTGTCCTTGGCAAGAGCTTTATCGCCCATGGCGGTGATCATCTCAGCCGATGGCCCTATAAACTTGATACCCGAGGTGGTGCATATTTCGGCGAAGCTGGCGTTTTCTGCAAGGAAGCCGTATCCCGGATGAATGGCGTCAACATTGGTCACCTCGGCGGCAGCAATGATGCGCGGAATCTTGAGATAGCTCTCCTTCCCCGGAGGCGGGCCGATACAGACTGCTTCGTCGGCAAAACGGACATGAAGGGAATCGCGGTCGGCCTTGGAATAGACCGCAACGGTCTTAATACCGAATTGTTTGCATACACGAATAATGCGAAGGGCAATTTCGCCGCGGTTGGCGATGAGGACTTTCTTGAACACCGTTGCTCCGGAGGCTCTGGGAAGTTAGGCTTTTTCGACGAGGAAGAGTACCTGGTCGTATTCCACGGGCTGGCCGTTATCGACCATAACTTTGGCAATTTTCCCGTTGATATCAGACTCGATCTCATTCATGAGTTTCATCGCCTCGACAATACACAACACCGTACCCGGCTGAATTGATGCGCCCACTTCAACAAACGGGGCGGCATCGGGAGCCGGGGACTTGTAGAATGTCCCGACGATGGGTGAACGGATCTCATGAAGATTTGATGGAGCAGCCTGAGTTGGAGATGGAAGTGGTACGCTGACAGGAGGCGGGGCCGCAGACGGGGCAGGCATCTGCATTGGCTGCTGGATGGCATACGTCATTGGTTGTACTTGTGCCGGTTTGCTTTTGACAACCCGGATTTTCTTTCCTTCCTCCTCAATTTCAACTTCGTCAACGTCGCTATCGGAAACCAACTTGATGAGCTTCTTAACGTAACTCAGATCCATTTCAGGCTCCACGGATATGAACTTGATTGCTTTCGGGACAGCCCACACGTGATAACCACACTGCGGCACTTCCCCGAGCGATGCAACAACATGCAGATGAAGAACAAACTACACTTTCACCCGCTCGATGTAATCCCCCGTGCGCGTATCTATTTTCAACAAATCTCCTTCGTTAATAAACAAAGGAACATTAACCATGGCCCCGCCCTCAACCCGTGCAGGTTTCGTACCAGGGTTGGCTGTATCGCCGCGAACTCCCGGAACAGTCTCAACTACTTTGAGTTCTGCAGTAATTGGTAATTCAATTCCCGTGATATCAACGCCATTGAAGAGGATGTCAACGGATTCCCCATCTTTCAGGAACTTCCCCCCATCACCAACTTCATCCTCTTCCACAGAGAGCTGGTCAAACGTATTCTTATCCATAAACATAAAGCTCGAGCCATCCCGATAGAGAAACTGGAATTCCTTGCGCTCAATGCGTATGATATCAATGGCCTCGCCAGCTCGAAAGCGGTTTTCAATGACCTTGCCGCTCTTGACGTTTTTCAACTTCGTCCGCACAAACGCCCGCCAATTGCCCGGGTTCACGTGTTGAAATTCGGTGACAGTCCACAGTTCATTGTTATATTTGATGACCAATCCTGGCCTGAAATCCGATGTAGATGGCATAAAACCTTGTGAAAATGAACAAAAAGTGAGTAATTATGAAGCAAAACGAACAAGAATGGGTGAAAAATATAACATCAACAGGTATGAAAGTCAAGGTGAAAGACTATTTGATTACTGCGGACCAGCCGGGGAGCAAATTCAGAGCTTGCGTAACGGGATTATACAGGTATTATTCTGTTTTTCTTATGATAGTTGTCTGGTGCACAGGGATGGCTGGATGTGAAATAAATCAAAAAGAAGATGCCGTTGTAAACGAAAGGCTGACGAGTATCTATGTTGACCTACTCGATGCCCGTAAAGCGCAACCCTCGGTAGGCGTTGACTCGGCAATGACGGCGGATTCGCTGTTGAGGAAGCATGGTTTGGGAGTGGATTCAGTATTGATGAAGCATGGCATGAACCGGCAGGAATTTCTGGATGCAGTGCACGCACAATCCAGCAATGCGAAAAGCTGGAATACATTTTATGAAACAGTGGTCAGAAAGTTAAACGACAGGCAAAGGAAAACTGACAGCCTACAGGCTATGCCTGGGGCTCGGCCTGCGCCTTCTTCACAGTAAAGCAGAACTTGCTTCC
>CAZWIN010000323.1:2252-3596 GCA_964633855.1 uncultured Chitinophagales bacterium | reverse complement strand
CGTTGCTGTAGTTGTAGCGGGTAATGCGGACGTCGTCAAGGAACAGGTTATCAGATGAATTGCCAAGCGGACCGCCATCATAGTGCAAATAGCGGAATGCGATGTAGCGATTTGGTGCATCTGGTAACGCATAGGTGTACTTGTTATAGCCGCTCGGATCTGTCCAGATGTAGTCAAGGACAATCGTAAAGCTATCCAGGTCCGTTGTGCTGGTGGAAACGAGCACCATCAATGAATCTGCGAAGCTGCTGTTCCCTGACGCCCAGAATGAAAGACTGTCAACGGTATACGCAACGTCAACCAATCCACCGGTGTTCGGGGTAATCAACCAGTCATCGATATTGAAACCGTTTGCTGATTGATAGTTTCCGCGCGCACCGCCGGCACCTTCTGACGGGAATGCAGCGCTACGGAACCAGTTGCGAATCGCACCGGAGTTTGCGTCGTTGTTTACGGTATCCCAGCCCGCAGGCGGGAAGGTAAGACCGTTAAAGCCCTCATAGAAGATAACGCTTGGATCAAGAACTTCGAATGCGAAGCTCAAGGTATCATTTCCGGCGTTTGCATCTGCACCCAACACCGTCCATGCCTTCACATCGTGGAAGCCGGGAGCCGGAGTTGAGACCAGAGAAAATGTATCAAGTCCACCGAATGGAAGCGGATCGACGTTCGGCACAGGTGCCTGAGCCGCTGCATCCAATTCCCAATTGATACTGTATGCCGGCTGTGGGTTTGCACCGTAGTTCTTGACTTCGGCGTCAACACTGACAACTGCGGAGGACAGGTAAGCACCCGGCCGTGTGGCTTCCCGACGAATAGCAGGTGTTGCAACACCCTTGCCGCGAAGCGGACGGGCTTGGTCAATAACAACATCAGGTACCGGTCCGCCGACATATCCTGGGATACCCAGTGAGGCGAGGCCGATATCATCAGACGGAAGACCGCTGAACGTGACATCGTCGATGGCCCAACCCTGGCTGTTCACTGCACCATCGGTGCTGAAGCGCCAACGGAAGCGAACATCTGAAAGACCACCCAAACCGGAGATGACTGAGGATGAAAGAACCCAGCCATTTGCATCGGAGGATGAATATCCGGCGCTGCTTGTTCCACCACCTTCACCGCCGCTCCAGAATGGCGCCGAGATATTGCCAAGACCGCTGGCATTATTGTACCATCCCGAACTTGTTGCAGTATTGAAGTTCGCTCCGGTACCGAGGGTCGAATCAACACGATTCCATGTCGCTCCGGCATCTGTGGACATTTCCAGGACGCCACCATCCCACTCGAACTCAGCATAGAAATTCGAATATAATTGGACCAGGAAGAGACCGGTGAACGAAG
>CAZWIN010000323.1:695-2242 GCA_964633855.1 uncultured Chitinophagales bacterium | reverse complement strand
TGCACCGCTGATCTGGGCCTTTGCGGGTGTTGCACGCACCCAGTCATTGGGTCCACCGGCGGAGGCAGTCAACCAGCCGTCGCCACCAGTTGCTTCAGGAGACGGGCCTTCGAAGTCTTCCGTGTACGGGAATGAACCAGAAGACACCGTACCCTGCACCTGCATGGTGCTGGAGATCGTATCGTTTGTTGGAATCTGATCCGTACCCAATGTGGTAATGGCACGGATGGTATATGTACCGGCTGGCAAACCACCGGCTACCGAAGCAAATGTTACTGTTGACGTTCCACCCAACGGCGCAAGCGAAGTTGTTGAGTTGTCCGAGTAAACGACTGCAGGAACGTCATTCAAGATTTCATAACGGACAGGTGCCGATGGCTGGTTGCCCGTGCCGTTGTTTCTGAATGTTGCGGAAGGCGAGAATGCCACACCCTCTGCCTTGATCTGTGCCGGACCCGAAGGATCAACAAAAGCGATCGGTTCGAGTTCGTTGATCACATAGTTTGGCGTGAACTCATCCGCGCCTGCATCGGGAAAATTCAAATCACGTGATTCGCCATCGATATCAATCGTTTTGCCAAGAGGCATACCAAGTGATTCTGCAGGCGAGACAACACCGAGAGCGAGCGACATGTGTGGATCGGTATCGCTCACGAACTTCGGATCGTCAAATACGCTGGCCGCATCCAAACCGGTGTCTGTCTGGTAAACACCGAACGCGCTAACAACCGTTGTGGGGCCGGCAGGCCACGGTGTGTTATACTGTGCAAACGCACCTGCATCTGTATTGTGCCACACGTTATTATTGGAAAGCACTGCGAACTGTGACGATGCAAGTGTGTCTGCCGGTCGGAACCAGAGCTGATGACGTGTGAAGCCGCTATCACGCTTGGTAGCGAACACGTTGTTGTAGATGATAATGGAATCAATATGGGCAAAGTTCGTATTCGAACCTGCAAAATTTCCATCAACCATAAACGAATTGTGCAACGACTGACCCGCTTCCGCACCGGTCTTCAGCGTGCGGTGCCAGAATGTATTGTGGTAGAGACGAACCGTCGCTCCATTACCTGTGGTGGAATTTGGAGCACCGGTCGGGTTCCAGATTATGCCGTCATACGAACGAGTATTAGCACCCGTGACATAGTTCAGGTTGTGAAGATCATAGACCATGTTGTTGGAGATGGTAATGTCGGTCTTGATAAAGAAGCCCGGAGCGACACCAACTACCGTATTACCGACAAGGAATCCATTGGGTCGGGCATTACCCGTAAGATTCACAATGTCATGAATCTTGTTTCTTTCATACAGGCCGGTCACGGCGCCGCGGGCCTGGATGCCAAAGTTGCTGGTGGCATTTGCTTTAATGCCATAGATATCGTTTTGCGAAACAAGTATGTTCAAATTTGCTTCGGTGATAATACCTGAGTTTGCAAGTTGATCAAGGACGGAAGGACTTCCTGCTCCACCGACGAGATTCTTTCTTATGATCACATTGTAATCGGGAAGCTGTGCATCCTTACCGCGTGCAACAATACCACCCAAAC
>CAZWIN010000323.1:0-685 GCA_964633855.1 uncultured Chitinophagales bacterium | reverse complement strand
GCGGAGAACATGGTTGTTTTCAAAAAGAATATCATGGCTCGCCGTTACTGCGGCAGGAGTAAGACCCTGATTGACAATGCGAACAACATCTGCCGAGTTACTGCTGGAACGACGATTACCCTTAATGATCATATTCTTCACCGTAATGAATGCACTACCGCGCTGAATAAGCACTGCATTACGGCTCGGCGTAACTGTATCGGCCTGAAGTGTAAGGCTACGGTCCACACCACCTGAGTTTGAACCATCCCATACCAGGTTGGCAGCACTGTCGATACGGAGACAGAATGCAAGTGATGCCAAACCACCGGTAATCGTGATAGTAGCAACATTACCCGATGCCGGACGGAATGTTACGATACCAAGATCCTGGTTCAGATAGCGTCCAATGGTCTGACTGGTATCGGTATATGTCGCATCAATAAATTCAAAAACGACATTCGCTCCAGGATCAATACCGTTGGTATTCAGAGCGGACACCGCCGCGGAAAGTGAGGTATATGTTCCCGCTGCACCAATAGTATAAACACCAGTGGGGATGGGAACCATGGATTCGGTTTGCCTCAACGGCATCACCACAGGTGCTGCTTCGCCCTGTGACGGCGCCGAGGGATCAGCGATGAACTCGCGTTCAACTGTTGGCTGATCAACCGCTTGTCCAAATATGCTACCCTGTGCTTGCTTC
>CAZWIN010000322.1:0-3602 GCA_964633855.1 uncultured Chitinophagales bacterium | reverse complement strand
AGTGCCGATACATTGTTGCCGTTTGTCGGATACTGGGTGAAAACGAGCCAGTCCGGCATGCTCATTCTCGACGGCACTCAAAACTCCCCCAAATCAAATTTTGCTCCTGCACAGCAGACTCGAAAGTTAAAGGCTGTGCCGGGTTCTCCAAGTTCGGTCCGATGATGGATAGAGTGTTAAGGAAGAGTATATGAAGAGATGGGTTTTCGCCGCAGTAATTGTATTCTCTGTTTCGGTTGTTTTCGCAGAGCCACCTTCGCAGCATGCACAGATCAGAATTTTTGTGCCGGACCGTGAGTCACTTGGACGGATCTGGTCAACAGGGATAGATTATGAAGGAGTAAGCGGAAAAATCGGCGGGTGGATGGAGTTTGTTGCCTGCGAATCTGATCTGGATGAGTTGAGAAAAGCCGGAATTTCCTATGATGTTGTAGTTGAAGACCTTGCTGAGCACTATCAGGCGCAACTGGCAACCGGACCGGTGAACGCGCTTGGTTTCGGGTATGGCAGCATGGGCGGGTTTTATACTTACGCAGAGGTGGTACAACAGCTTGATTCCATGCGGTTCTTATATCCATCGCTGATTACGGTCAGGGATTCCATCGGTAAGGGGAGGGAAAACCGGGCTTTGTGGGCTGTGAAGATCTCTGACAATCCTTCCACAAATGAGCCAGGTGAACCAGAGGTTCTCTATACTGCATTGCATCATGCCCGCGAGCCTCAGGGTATGATGACGGTAATCTACTATATGTGGTGGCTGCTGGAAAATTATGCCACCAATGCCGAGGCGGCGTATCTCGTCAACAACCGGCAGATGTGGTTCATTCCTGTTGTGAATCCGGACGGTTATGTGTACAACCAATCCACCAATCCCGGCGGCGGCGGCACGTGGCGGAAAAACCGTCGGAACAACGGCGATGCAACAACCGGAGTGGACTTGAACCGCAATTACGGCCCGACCTACATGTGGAATGCAGCCAATGGAGGGTCAAGCACGAGCACAAGCAGCGATACATACCGGGGCACGGCAGCATTTTCTGAACCCGAGACGCAGGCAATTGACCTCTTTATGCGCGCCCATAACATAAAAACCGCGCTCAACTACCACACGTACGGAAATTATCTTATTTATCCTTTTGGTTATCTCTCAAGCGAAAATTCCGATTCGCTCGTGTACCGGGATTGGACGTATGATATGAGTTACTCCGGAAGATATACCAACGGAACAGACCAACAGACGGTCAACTATTCCACTCGCGGCAATTCCGATGACTACATGTTTGGCGATACGACAAAGCCGGTAACCTTTACCATGACTCCTGAAGTCGGTACAACAGGGTTCTGGCCGGGATCAGGACAGATTTTTCCGCTTGCGATTGAAAACCTGCCGTCCAACAAGCTGCTTGCCTATTTTGCGGGTCACTACCCAAAAGTGCGTTACTATCAGATTCAGGAACAGGACAGCAATGGCATTGTTTCGCGCGGAGAGAGTTTCAACCTGTCGGTACAGTTTAAGAATATCGGCCTCGGAAAAGCATCGAACCTCACCATCACCGTTTCTTCAAACGCAGCATGGATTCAGATTCCTTCGCCCACGGTGATCCTTGATTCAGTTGCTGCGAAGTCCACAGCCCAGGTTGTCTTTGCCGGGAGCGTCAACCCGTCCGCTCCGGGCGCTTCCGCGTACAAATTATTCCTCACCTTTTCCGATCCGGATGGCTTCTCTAAACAGGATACGTTGAATCTTGTTGCCGGCACACCAGTATTGGTATTTTCAGACAGT
Organism: uncultured Chitinophagales bacterium; assembly: GCA_964633855.1. Taxonomy (GTDB): domain Bacteria; phylum Bacteroidota; class Ignavibacteria; order UBA10030; family UBA6906; genus CAZWIN01. The sequence goes on along the minus strand of CAZWIN010000322.1, from coordinate 1,819 downwards.
GCTTCGGCGGGAACCTCGAAATGGACCACCGGGACCGGATGGGGTACAACTTCCAATGCGCACAGCGCACCGAGCGCATTTACGGACAGCCCTTCGGGCAACTATCCGGCAAGCGCAAATAATGCTCTCACCATGGTTACTGCGGCGAACCTTTCCGGATACTTGAATGCAGAGCTTCGTTATTGGACCAAATGGTCGCTTGAACCAACATGGGACTTCGCAGTTGTGGAGATCTCAACGAACGGAGGTTCATCATGGTCGTATCTGCGGGCGCCGTATTCGCGCCCCGGATCCACGAGGAGCGGAAGTCAGCAACCTTCCGGCAGCTTCGGGTATGACAGCTATACCCCGGGATTGACATGGGCAGAGCAATCCATTGATCTGAGCGCGTATGTGAACAAACAGATCAAAATTCGTTTCCGGCTTGGAGCGGATGCAGGAGAACAACGGGATGGTTTTTATGTTGATGACATACGGATTTTCGGGATCAATGAGGCGGCCTCTGCGCCGCTTGCCCCGTCCCTGGTATTTCCTCCGGATGGTACAACAGGCCATCCTTTCCCGGTAACTGTACGATGGAGCAATGCACTCGACGCCACATCCTATCGGCTTCAGGTTGCAACTGATTCACTGTTTACAGGCATCGCTGTTGATGATTCAACAATCAGCGATACAACAACACAGGTCAACGGGCTTCTCCCTACAGTGCAATATTTCTGGAGAGTGCGTGCGAAGAACACAGTCGGGTCAAGCGGTTTTACAAATACCTGGACGTTTACTACTTCGATTGCCCCGCCATCGAGTCCCTCGTTGATCTCCCCGCAGAATGGAGCTACCACGCTGCCGTTGATAGTGGATTTGGTATGGAGCCTGGAGCCGACAGCCAGTGCATACCATCTTCAGTTCTCTACAGATTCGCTCTTCGTGTCACTGCTGGTGAATGATTCTACACTCACCGATACAGGTTACACTGCGGCTTCGCTCGGGTATCAAACAACATATTTCTGGCGCGTGCGTGCGGCCAATGCAGGAGGAAGGAGCGCATTCAGTTCTCCAAACAGATTTACAACGCAGATCGCACCTCCGGCAACAGGAGTGCCGGACGCCCCTCCAGATGGTTCTGCGGATCAACCTACGATTCTTATGTTACGATGGCGACAGTCTCAGAACGCTCAGAGCTATAGGTTTCAACTTTCACTCGATTCGCTTTTCACTCAAATTGTGATCCATGATTCAAGTGTGGCAGATACGGTGGCTCAGCTTGACTCGCTGGAGTCGGGGACACGATATTTCTGGCGTGTGCGTGGAGAAAACAGTACATCGCCTGGGGCCTGGTCGTCAGTCTGGAATTTTATTACCACGCTTGATGCGTCGCGACAATACAGCATGTCGGCAGGTTGGAATCTTCTCTCCGTGCCGATGACTGTGAATGACGCGCGAACAAATATTCTTTTCCCGGCAGCAATTTCCCGGGCGTTTCGATTTAACAACGGCCTTGGATACGTTCAGGAAGACACCCTTGTGAACGGGAGAGGATATTGGTTGAAGTTTGCCGGTACCGAGAATGCGGTTGTTACCGGCCAGGTCCGTTTGACGGATTCTCTTTTCCTTGTGTCTGGATGGAACCTCATTGGCAGCATTACCGATCCCGTCGCCGTTTCATCCATTCAGGAGATTCCCTCCGGCGTTGTTGTCTCACCGTATTATGTTTTTCAGGGCGGCTATACACCGGCAGATACTCTGGAGCCGGCGAAGGGGTATTGGGTGAAGGCGAACCAGAATGGCCACGCCAATATCAAGTTTTTGTTACGCGGATGTT